>NZ_DBHKYV010000035.1:0-95443 GCF_057315035.1 Cupriavidus sp.
CGGTGCAGTGCCTGCCGCCGCGGCACGCACTGCACCGGCACCCACCCCGCCGCTGCGACCCTCCCCGCCCCTTTTCCCGTCTGGCTGCTTTTCATATGCGACCCGTGCTGTTGCCGGCCTCTGCGTGCCGGTATGGCAACAGTACCCAAGGATCGTGCCAGCGCTACGGGACGAAAAAGTGACAATTTCTGGTTGAAACATCCAGTTACAAACAGCGCTGACTGACAAGTTTGGCGTGGTGGGCCACTGCGACTGACAAATCTCGTCGTTCGGATCGATTCCTTCGGCCCATTTTCAGAATCGGGCACGAGATTTTGCGTTTCAGGTTCTCTAGGATCGGTGGCGACGCTTACATCCGCTTGCGGGCGCCTCACAAAGTGCATCAAGCCACCCTTTAACCACGCATACGTCACTTTTTCCCATTGTCAGCCTGATCATGGAATTCCCGATTGCTATACACAAGGATCCGACCAGCACCTTTGGTGTGACGATCCCCGACTTGCCCGGCTGCTATTCGGCGGGTGAGACCATTGAGGATGCCGTCTGCAATGCGCACGAGGCCATCATCTGCCACTTGCAAGCGCTCCTGTCACGGCAAGAAAGGCTCACGCTGGCGTCCACACCGATCGCCACGCTGGCAACGCAGCCAGAATTCGCCGATGCGATCTGGGCCCTGGCCGGTGTCGACATAAGTGTCCTCAAAGTGAAGCGTCGGAGATGACCGTTTTCTTCTACATCCTCCTCGAGGTGGTGATCCCACTTGCAATGGTTGTTCTAATTTACTGGCCAGGGGGACAGACCTTGTTGCTTGGAGAGCCTCACCTCTACTACAAGATCTTCAGCTCAGGCGACCTTATAGGTATGTGTGTGGCAATCGCGTTGAGCACCTACGTACACCTGGATCAAAGCCCCGTGAAATCCTGGACCTCAGTTGGGAAGGCAATTCTCTTCGCTGGCGGGCTGATCATGATGTTCATGTATGCGTGCATTAAGATCGTAGTGATGAAATACAGCTTCCCCGACGCCACGGGCACTGTCAGCGAAAATATACAGGATTATGCATTGTGGAATTTTTGCACCATTGCCGTCACGGCAATGGTGGGCATTGCAGCCAGAGTAATGACTCGACAAGGATACGAATAAAATGGAAGAACTACTTAGGATTCTATCGATCACCTTAGTTATCCTAGGCGTTATCTTCGTGATCATCGCCACAATGGATCTGGATTTAACGCGCTTTTTTTACAGAAATTCAAAAAACCAATTAAAAAATAAAGCTGCAACAACGCATGTAAAGAACGATGAGGTAGTCCTCGAAGAATTGCTCCAGAAGTTAAAACTTAAATATCCCGAAATTACTACAGAGGGCGGCCCGGTCAATCCGTTCCTGGCGCGGTTCGACGACTATGAAATCCTTGCATTTGTGAAGAAACGAACACGCAACAGTTGAATTTCACACGTTTTTTGCCGATCAGCGTAAGCCCCCGATGTAACGCCTGCCGGCACGGGCCACGGCACGTACTGTACCGGCACCTGCCTTGCCGCCCGACCCTGCACAAGGATCGTGCCGGCACTACAAGACGAAAAAGTGACGAATTCGGGTGCCGCCGACGCCTGAGGCTGCACAAGAAAACGAAGATTCCCACTCAAAAATGAGAATCCGACACCGGGCGACTCGGTGGGCAGGCAGTAAAATGCCGCTTTGCGCCGCCGTCCGAATCTTCAGTGCCGACAGGAAGCCCCTGAGCGACTGAAAGACTGATCGATTGACCGACAGCCCGGCCGGCGGCAACCCATTACACCTGCCACACTGGCGGCCCGAGCGGGGCCGCCCGCGAGGAATGCATGTCCGCTGAAGCCCTTTCCAACCTTTCCACATCGACTACCGCAGATGAACACCAGGACGCCGGCGACGGCGCACTGTCCGTAGCGGCACTGGCCGCCGCGGAAGGCACCGGCGCACCGGCCCGTGCGGGAAAGGCCGACAAGGCTGGCAAAGCCGACAAGAGCGACAAACAAACGCCGATGATGCTGCAATACCTCGGCATCAAGAAGGACCATCCGGACACGCTGCTGTTCTACCGGATGGGCGACTTCTACGAACTGTTTCACGACGATGCGGAAAAGGCCGCACGCCTGCTTGATATCACGCTGACGTCGCGCGGCCAGTCCGGCGGCGTACCGATCCGCATGGCCGGCATCCCGTTCCACTCGGTAGACCAGTACCTGGCGCGACTGGTCAAGCTGGGCGAATCGGTGGCGATCTGCGAACAGATCGGTGACCCCGCCACCAGCAAGGGCCCGGTCGAGCGCAAGGTCGTGCGCATCGTCACGCCCGGCACGCTGACTGACGCCGCGCTGCTGCCGGACAAGGTCGATACCTACCTGATGGCCGTGCACCAGCAGACCACGCGCAGGGGTGTCGGCAAGACCGGCCTCGCATGGCTGAATCTGGCCAGCGGGGAACTGCGTCTGATGGAATGCGATGCCGCGCAACTGTCGCGCGAACTCGAACGCGTGCGGCCTGCGGAACTGCTGTATGCCGACGGCTTCGACCTGCCGGCGATGACTTGTGCCCGCACGCGCCTGCCCGAATGGCATTTCGACCAGGATGCCGGCACGCGCCGCCTGCGCGAGCAGATTGGCGTGGCCAGCCTGGAGCCGTTCGGCTGCGCCGGACTCGGTGCCGCGCTAGGTGCAGCCGGTGCGCTGCTCAACTATGCGGCTACCACGCAGGGACAATCGCTGCGCCATGTACAGGGCCTGACCGTCGAACGCGAATCCGAATTCGTCGGGCTGGACACGGCTACGCGTCGCAACCTCGAACTGACCGAAACGCTGCGCGGCGGCGAATCACCCACATTGTTCTCGCTGCTCGATACCTGCGCGACCACCATGGGCAGCCGCGCCTTGCGTCACTGGCTACATCACCCGCTGCGCGACCCCGCACTGCCCCGTGCGCGACAGCAGGCCATTGGCGCACTGATCGCGCAAGGGCCCGATACGCTGCGGGCAACGCTGCGCAAGCTCAGCGACGTGGAACGCATCACGGCACGGCTCGCGCTGCTGTCCGCACGGCCGCGCGACCTGTCCTCGCTGCGCGACACGCTCAAGGCACTACCTTCGGTACAGGCTTGCATTGCATCCCCGGCCGATTCGCCGCTGCTGGCGCAGACGCTCGAAGAACTCGAAGTGCCGCAAGACTGCCTGGCACTTCTGATCGGTGCGGTGGCCGAAGAACCGTCGACGGTGATCCGCGACGGCGGCGTGATCGCGCGTGGCCATGACGCCGCACTCGACGAACTGCGCGACATCTCCGAGAACTGTGGCCAGTTCCTGATCGAACTGGAAACCCGCGAGCGCGAACGCACCGGCATCGCCAACCTGCGCGTCGAGTACAACCGCGTGCATGGCTTCTACATCGAGGTCACCAACGGGCAAGCCGACAAGGTGCCCGACGACTATCGCCGCCGCCAGACGCTCAAGAACGCCGAGCGCTACATCACGCCGGAACTCAAGGCCTTCGAGGACAAGGCACTGTCCGCGCAGGATCGTGCGCTGGCGCGCGAGAAGCAACTGTACGAAGCGCTGCTGCAGGCGTTGCTGCCTCATATCGGCAGCCTGCGCCGCGTGGCAGCCGGGCTGGCCCGCCTCGATGTGCTGGCCACGCTGGCGGAGCGTGCGCAGACGCTCGACTGGACCCAGCCAGAACGCGTGACGGAGAACGTGATCGACATCTCGCAAGGTCGCCACCCCGTGGTGGAAGGCCAGTTGGCAGCGGAATCCGTCGCATTTATCGCCAACGATTGCCAGTTGACCGAAGCGCGCAAGCTGCTGCTGATCACCGGCCCGAACATGGGTGGTAAATCGACGTTCATGCGCCAGACGGCGCTGATCGTGCTGCTGGCGTGCGTCGGCGCCTGGGTGCCGGCGCAATACGCGGTCATCGGCCCCGTCGATCGCATCTTCACGCGCATTGGCGCGGCCGACGACCTGGCCGGCGGACGCTCGACCTTCATGGTCGAGATGACCGAGGCCGCGGGCATCCTGCACAATGCCACCCCGGCCAGCCTGGTGCTGATGGACGAGATCGGCCGCGGCACGTCCACGTTCGACGGGCTGGCCCTGGCGTGGGCCATCGCGCGGCACCTGCTGTCGCACAATCGCAGCCATACGCTGTTTGCCACCCACTATTTCGAGCTGACCCAACTGCCGCAGGAATTTCCGCAGGCCGCGAACGTGCACTTGTCCGCCGTGGAACACGGTGACGGCATCGTGTTCCTGCATGCGGTGCAGGATGGGCCGGCCAGCCAGAGCTACGGGTTGCAGGTCGCGCAACTGGCAGGTGTCCCGCAACCGGTCATTCGCGCCGCGCGCAAGCATCTGGCATGGCTCGAACAACAGTCGGCCGATGCCACGCCCACGCCGCAGATGGACCTGTTCGCCGCACCGGCCACGCCGCTGGACGACGCGGAGGATTACGCCGAGGGTTATGGAACTGCTGGCGCCAGTGCGGCCGTGTCCGCCGAACAGGTCGCGGCACTCGATGCCCTGGCCGACATTGACCCGGACAACCTGTCACCGCGCGACGCGCTCGAGGCCCTGTACCGGATCAAGGCACTCGCGGAGCCTACGCAAAAGGCATGATGGCACGGCACACCGCCAACTTCGCCGCTCGCATCGTCGCCGCGGCGGCCTTGCTCGCATGCTGCGCCTGGCTTGCGGCGCCGGCTGACGTCCACGCGGCGCGCAGCAGCAAGATCACGCCGCCACCTGTGCCAACCGTAAAGGCCACGCGCATGGCCTTGATTGCGGACGTGCCCCAGTGGCCGGCCGCCGAGGCCAACACCGCGACGCTGTTCGACATGATGAATGCGCAGCAGGTGGCGTTGATCGTTCATGCCGGCGGCATCAAGGGCGATACGGAATCCTGCGGCGATGCGGTGCTTGCCTCGCGGCTGCGCATACTCGACGACTCGCCCGCGCCGTTGCTCTTCGTGCCTGGCGAAACCGACTGGGCGGAATGCCAGAAACCGGTCAACGGGAAGTTCGATGCCGTTGAGCGCCTGAACCGTCTGCGCGAGTTGTTCTTTCCGATCGATGCCACGCTGGGGCGACGCACGTTACCGGTGGTTCGCCAGTCGGACCAGGCAATGTTCCGCAGTTTCCGCGAGAACGTGCGCCTGGTGGCCGGTGATGTGATGGTCGTCGGACTGAATCTGCCCGGCGATAACAACCACTACCGCAGCGAAGGTGGACGCAATGGCGAATTCGAGGATCGGCGCGAGGCCAACAAGCAATGGCTGGGCCGCGCCTTCGCAGTCGCCGGGCAACGCGACCTGCCGGGCATCATGGTGGTTGTGCATGCCGACCCATTGTTCGGCAATGGTTGGGAGAAACGCGGCAAGCCATCGCTGCTCGACGGATTCCTGCGACGTGGTACGCGCGACGGCTATATCGAGTTCAAGCGTCAGCTACGCGATCTGACCGCGAAATATCCGGGCCAGGTCCTGCTCGTCCATGCGAGCGACAACGGCTTCAGCATCGACAAGCCGTTGCGCGATGCAGCCGGCAAGATCGTTGGCAACCTTACCCGCGTGGCGCTGCCGATGGGCTCGCCTTCGCAATGGGTCGAGTTGACCATCACACCCGGCACGCGTTCGGTGTTCCAGGTGGAACTGCAGGACGGCCCCAAGGGAAATTGACTCGCATCATGTACCGGTGATGCATGGCCGCGATCCATGCGACGAGCACGAAAACGAAAAAGCCGGCGGGAGTCACCTCCGCCGGCTTTTCCGTTTTGCGATGACCTGTCGCGTATCGCCCGGATTTGCTTGATTGGCTGTGCCGCTTAGTGCAGCGTGCGCGGGCTTTCGTCCTCGCCGTCTTCGTCTTCGTCAACGACTTCGATACCCGATGCGCCATGTGCGTGACCGTGCTCCACCTCTTCGGCCGTGGCTTCGCGCACTTCGGACACCTTGAGCCAGAAACGCAGCGACATGCCTGCCAGCGGGTGATTGCCGTCGAGCACCACCTTGTCTTCGGCCACGTCGGTCACCGTGTAGATGATCGAATCCTCGTCGTCGCCGTCTTCGGGCACGCCCTCGAACTGCATGCCGACTTCGAGCGGCTCGGGGAAGCGGTCACGCGGCTCCACCTTCACGAGTTCAGCGTCGTAGTCACCAAAAGCTTCTTCGGGTTCCAGCTGCAACTGGGTCTCGAAGCCGGCATCGTGACCGTCCAGCGCTTCCTCGATCTTGGGGAACGTGCCATCATACCCGCCGTGCAAGTAGACCATGGGCTCATCGGACTCTTCAATCAGATTGCCCTGCCCGTCCGACAGCTTGTACACCACGGACACCACCGTGTTCTTAGCGATTTTCAATTCTTGACTCCATGAGCGATTCCGCATTATACGCGCAGGCCCTGCCTGCGGGACCCATCGATCCCGACGCGCCGCTCACGCTGCTCGGGGGCATGACGCCCGCGGCCTTCATGCGTGACATCTGGCACCGCAAACCGTTGCTGATTCGACAGGCCGTGCCCGGAATCGTGCCCCCAGTGTCGCGCGAAGCGCTTTTCGAACTGGCCGACCGCGACGACGTCGAATCGCGCCTGGTGTCGTACTTTCGCAACCGCTGGAAGCTCGAACATGGCCCGTTCGCCGAAGACAACCTGCCGTCACGCAAGACTGGCAAGTGGTCACTGCTGGTACAGGGCGTGAACCTGCATGATCGCGCGGCGGCCGACCTGATGAGCCAGTTCCGTTTCGTGCCCGACGCGCGTCTGGACGATGTGATGATCAGCTACGCCACCGACGGCGGCGGCGTGGGCCCGCACTTCGACTCCTACGATGTGTTCCTGCTGCAAGTATCGGGCCGCCGTCGCTGGCGCATTTCGTCACAAACGAAACTGGACCTGATTCCGGACATGCCGCTCAAGATCCTGTCGGACTTCAGCGCGGAACAGGAATGGGTGCTGGAACCGGGCGACATGCTGTATCTGCCGCCGCAGTACGCACACGATGGCGTTGCCGAGGGCGAGTGCATGACCGCGTCGATCGGTTTCCGCGCGCCCGCGTATCGCGAACTGGCTGGACACTTCCTGGCATGGCTGTCAGAAACGGTGGAAGGCAACGAAGGGCTCGACGGCCGCTATGCCGATGCTGGCGAGACCGCGACCGCATCCCCCGCACAGTTGCCTGCTGGCCTGGCGCGCGCGGTAGCGGACCGCCTGCAATCACTGAAATGGAATGCAGGCATGGTGTCCGAGTTCCTCGGCTCGTATCTGTCGGAACCCAAGCAATCGGTACAGTTCGCGGAGATCGAGGAGATCACGCTGAAGCAATACACGAAGCTTGCAAAGGCGCATGGCGTGGTCCTTGCGCCAGCTTCGGTTGCGCTCTATGACCGCACGCACTTCTTCCTCAATGGCGAAGCGTACGAGCCGCCCGCCGCGCTGGCGCGATGGTTGCGTCGGCTCGCGGACCTGCGTCAGCTCACCGCGGAAGAAGTGGTAGCCTGCGCCTCGCTGCCCGACCTGATGGATACCTTTCATGACTGGGCCATGGAAGGCTGGTTGCAGATTGCGCCGGTACGCGTGTAATTTTGCGTAACAAAATGAACCGACAAATTTCGCCTATACACAAGGCGGGGAAACGCGGATATAATCGCCCGCTGGCTAGTACTGTGGACCACTGCACTGTCGGCACCCGGGAGAGCCTCATATTTGCAGTACAAGAGCGATAATTACCGGTAATTATTCATCGCCAGTTTTCGTTTTATTAAAAGTTAAAGGACGAACAATGAAGAAGTCTCTCCTGATCGCATCCCTGTTGGCTGCTGTTGCTCTGGCCGCTTGCGGCAAGAAGGAAGAAGCAGCTGCTCCGGCCGCTGACACCGCTGCTTCGGCTCCGGCCGCTGCTGCTGCTGACGCATCGGCTCCGGCCGCTGTTGCTCCGGCTGCTGACGCTTCGGCTCCGGCCGCTGCTGCCGACGCTTCGGCTCCGGCTGCTGACGCTTCGGCTCCGGCTGCAAAGCAGTAATCGGATTATTCCGATACAAGAAAGCCGACCTGCGGGTCGGCTTTTTTATTTCCCATTATCTGGATAGCCCCTGCATTAGAGGGGAATGCAGCATTCGCGATTATGGGCGCACCGGCTGCCAGTCCAACCCCTCTTCCTGATCCGCGATCAGGATTTCTTCCGGCGTCACGCCCAGCACCGTCGCCAGCGCACCCGACGCCAGTTCACGCGTATTGTTCTGCTTGCTCAGATGAGCCGCGACCACGCGCGACAACTGCGGATGCGTAACTTGCGCCAGGATACTGGCCGCGATTTCGTTGGCCAGATGCCCGAAATCACCGCCGATCCGACGTTTCAGAGAGTACGGATAGACGGAATTACGCAACATTTCGCGATCGTGGTTGCATTCCAGCACCAATGCGTGCACGCCTTTTAGTCGCGCCGTAACATATGGCGTCTCCATGCCTGCATCGGTCAGCACGCCTAGCCGCGCATCGCCATCGGACAGCACGAACTGCAGCGGCTCGCGCGCATCGTGCGGCACCGTGTAGGGATGAATCTGCAGCCCGCCAATCTCAAATACATGATCGGCGCAACATACGCGCACATCGGCCTGGTCCGCGCCTCGCATATGCGAGGTCGCCAGCCACGTGCCGTGGCTGGTATGTACGGGTAGCTTGTGGCGCGCGGCGAATGCGTAGGCCGAACCGACGTGATCGCCGTGTTCGTGTGTCACCAGCACTGCGTCGAGCTGGCCTGGCAAGACGCCCAACCGCTCCAGCCGCCGTGCCGTTTCCTTGATGCCGAAGCCGCAATCGAGCAGCACCCGCGTCACGGTCGTGCCATCGCCAGCTTCGATCAGCAGCGAGTTGCCCTCGCTGCCACTGCCCAAAAAAGCAAAGCGCATCATCGATGCGCTCGCCTGGCATGATGCCCGACGGCGGGCGCCGTCGGCATCGGTTGACTGCCGCTACCGAACATCAGTGAAGCTGTTCGTCGAGCAGCGACAGGATACGCTTGCTGATCTCAGTGTTCTCCGGTTGGCCGGCATCGTTCTGCACGGTCACCGTAGTGCCCGTACCATTGCCCTTCAACGACACACGGTACTTCTTCGCGGTCTTGCCGTCGTTGGCCTTGGTAAAGAGCTTCGAGAAGAAACCGCGATCATCCACGGCCTGCTTCGGATCGACGTAGCGCACGTAGTACAGGCCCTGCGCACGATCACGATCTTCCACGGTGAAATTCACGCGGTCGAGTCCCAGTCCGACCGAACGCCATGCGCGATCAAACGGCTCCGGCAGTTGCAGCGCCGGCGAACCATTGACCTGCGCCAGGAACGACTTGCTGTCGGCAGCCGATGCCGCGCCGGTTGCGGCGGCAGCACCAATGCCGGTGGCGGCAGCCGAAGGCGCCGGTGCGGCGGCAGCGGCCGAATTGCCGGTCGGCGTCGGATTCTTGGCCATCTGGTTGGCCTGGTCCTTCTGCACGCCCAGGCGTTGGGCCAGGCGCGACAGGAATTCGGCTTCCAGTTCCGGATCGGCCGGACGCGGCGTCCAGACCGTGTTCGACTTGTCCACGCCCGTCAGCTGTTCCTGCGCACCGCGGTGGCTGATGAACACTTCGAGCTGGCCATTCTGCGAACGCTCGACACGAGTGCGGAACTTGTCGCGCTCGGAGGTCGAGTACAGGCCATCGAACACCTTGCCGATCGTATTGCGGATGAAGTCCTGCGGAATCTTGGCGCGGTTTTCAGCCCAGTCCGTTTCCATGATGCCGGTCTGCGGCGAATCCTGCGTCAGCAGGAAACCGTTTTCCTGCCAGAAGCCACGCAGCGACTCCCACAGCTGGTCGGCACGCATGCCGTTGCTGATGACCAGCCAGCGCTGGTTGCCATCGCGTTCCATGCGGATGCCCTGGGCGGACGGCAGCACGTTGGTGGCCGGCTCCGCTTCACGGGTCTTGTTGGCTTGCTGGTAGTTCGACAGCGTCGAGGTGCCAGCGGCGTCAGGCACCGTGTAGCGACGGTCGCCATCGAGCTTGGTCAGATCCGGCGGAATATCCAGCGATGCAGTCTTCTTGCCCTGGGACTTGTAGTCGATCTTGTCAGGCTGCATCGCCTCGTTGATGCTGCTGCAGCCGGCAATCAGCGTCAGCGCCAGCATGGGCGCAACCACGGCGACACGGCGGATCTGCGTCGCGCCGCGACGGTTAAGCTTCTGTTTCATTGACACGTAATCCTGGTTTCAAGAATCGGCGAATAGCCAAACGTTCAGCCGGCGAATCTCAGCCCAGCAGGCCGGCCGCTGCCAGCGCGCGGCGCACGGTTTCGTGCTGGCCTTCCGCCAGCGGGGTCAACGGCAGGCGGATCCCGCCGGCCATCTTGCCCATCTGCTGGAGTGCCCACTTCACAGGGATCGGATTGGCCTCAACGAACATTGCACGGTTGAGGTCGATCAGTTCCATATGCAGGCGGCGTGCGGTCACGACATCGCCGTTACGCGCGGCCACGCACATCTCGTGCATCTTGCGCGGCGCCACGTTGGCGGTGACCGAGATATTGCCATGGCCGCCCAGCAGGATCAGCGCCACAGCGGTGGGGTCATCGCCGCTGTAGATGGCAAAGCTTTCGGGCGCATCCTTGATCAGCTGCGCGGCACGGTCGATATTGCCGGTGGCTTCCTTGACGCCCACGATGCCCGGCACCTGCGCCAGGCGCAGGATCGTCTCGTTGCTCATGTCCGCCACGGTACGGCCGGGCACATTGTAGAGCAGCACCGGCAGTTCCACGGCTTCCGCAATGGTGCGGAAATGGCGGTACATCCCTTCCTGGGTCGGCTTGTTGTAGTAAGGCACGACCTGCAGCGATGCGTTGGCACCCACTTTCCTGGCGAACGCCGTCAGCTCGATGGCTTCGCTGGTGGAGTTGCCGCCGGTGCCGGCGATGATCGGTACACGGCCAGCCGATTGCTCGACGGCGACGCGGATCAGCTCGCAGTGCTCCTCGACGCTGACCGTCGGCGATTCGCCCGTGGTACCCACGATCACGATGCCATCGGTGCCTTCCGCCGCATGCCAGTCGATGAGGTTGCGCAGGGCCGGGAAGTCCAGGCTGCCATCCTCATGCATCGGGGTGACGATGGCCACGATGCTGCCGGTAATCTGTGTCATAGCTCAGGAGAGTCGGAAATTCGAACAAACGGGATTGTACCGGAACCGTCAGGGCCTCCGGCCACCCCATCAATGAGGGAAAACGTTAGCGAGAGTAACGTGTGGCGCCGCCGTCTCGCCGACAGGTCACATTGGCAGCCGGTAGCGCGGCGGCATCGCACCATGTGCGGCAGCGGGATCCTCGCGTACCGCACATATGCGCTGCACGAACGCCACCCGCGGCACCTCGATCATGCCATCCTCGAAACCCACCACGCGCAGCGCGCCACGCGTCACTTCAAGCAATTCCCCGGGACGCAGCAGGAAATCGGGCCGCGATGGCTTGCCGACGGTCTCGTTGCCGGCCGCGAAGGTTTCATAGACCAGCACGCCGCCAGGGCTCAACGAGTCGATCAGGTGCGGCCACAGCGGCCGGTGCAGATAGTTGGTAACCACTACGGCGTCGAACCGGCCCGCATCGGCCAGCGGCCAGTGGCCCTGCTCCAGGTCGGCAACGCAACCGTCGACGCCCGCCGGCAACCCGGCGATGGCCTGCGCGTCACGGTCCACGCCCAGTACCGCAAACCCCTGGCCTGCCAGCCAGGCGGCATGACGGCCGCTGCCGCAGGCCAGGTCCAGCACCCTGCCGCCAGGACGAATCAGGTGGACCCAGCGGGTCAGCCAGGTGGAAGGCGCGCCCAGCATCAGCGCAGCACCATCAGCACCGGACGCAGCATCAGTTCGACGAGCGACAGCAGCGCGGTCATGACCGGCTGCATCCAGATCTGCGTGATCACGCCAGCCGCCACCAGCGCCAGCACGATGAAGATGCCGTAGGGTTCGATCTTGCCAACGGCGTCCGCCATGCGCCGCGGCAGGAACGCAGTCAGTACGCGGCCGCCGTCGAGCGGCGGGATCGGGAACAGGTTGAACGCCGCCACCACGGTATTGACCAGCACGCCGGCGCGCGCCATCTGGCTCCAGAACGGCTCCTGTACCTGGGCCAGCGCCAGCCCCACGGCCACGAGCGCCCAGATAAATGCCTGCACGACATTGCTGGCCGGCCCGGCCAGCGCCACCCACATGCCATGCCAGCGCGGATTGCGCAGGCGGTCGAACGCCACGGGCACCGGCTTGGCAAAGCCAAACACGAACTGTCCCGCGGTCAGGAAATACAGCAGCAGCGGCACCGCCACGGTCCCGATCGGATCGATATGACGGATCGGGTTCAGGCTGACGCGACCGAGCATCCAGGCCGTGTTGTCGCCAAAGTATTTCGCCACATAGCCGTGTGCGGCCTCGTGCAGCGTGATGGCGAACAGGACCGGTAAGGCGTAGACGGCGAAAGTCTGGATGAGCGAGGAATCCATGCGAGCTATTTTATCGGGCTGCCGGCCAACAAAGCTGTCCGGCATGTCCACGGATGTGCGGTATGTATCAGAACCGAAAGAATCTTCGACACGTTATTCGACCGGGCGGCTCAGGCGGTGGCGCGCAACCCGAACCGTTCGATATCGCCACGCCCCGCGCGAACCAGTTCCGGTTCGCCGCTGGTCAGGTCGATCACCGTGGTGGGCTGCGCCGGCGCGGCACCCCCACAAATCACGAGGTCGAGCCGTTTTTCCAGCCGCGCGCGAATCTCGGACGGATCATTCATCGGTGCCTCGTCGCCGGGCATCTGCAGCGTGGCCGAGATCAGCGGCTGTCCCAGCTCGGCCAGCAGCGCCAGCGGAATCGCATGGTCCGGCACGCGCACCCCGATCGTCTTGCGGGCCGGGTGCGACAACCTTCTGGGCACTTCCTTGGTCGCTTCCAGGATGAACACATACGGACCCGGCGTGGCGCCCTTGATCCAGCGGTACTGCCGGTTGTCGACCCGCGCAAAGTTGCCGAGTTCCGACAAATCGCTGCACATCAGCGTCAGATGGTGTTTTTCATCGATCTCGCGCAGGCGGCGCAACTGCTCTACCGCGTTCTTGTCGTCGAGCTGGCAGGCCAGCGCGTAGCTGGAATCGGTCGGCAACGCGATCAGGCCGCCCTGACGCACGATCTGCGCGGCCTGCTTGATCAACCGCGGCTGTGGGTTGTCGGGATGAATGTCGAAAAACTGGGACATGGCGCGCGGCGCTTACCAGTCGTACCAGACCGGCGTGACATCCGACGGCAACGGCGGCAGTGTGCCAAGCTCCACGCGGCCTTCACCAGGCCCATGGAAGTCCGAGCCGCGCGAAGCCAGCAGTCCGTAGTGGCGCGCCACATCGGCGTAGCGGCGAAACTGGTCAGGGGTATGGCTGCCGGTCACGACCTCCACGGCGCGGCCGCCAAGCTGGGTGAACTCGTCGAACAGCGCATCGTGCTGCAGGTCGGTGTAGTTGTAGCGGCCCGGATGCGCCATCACGGCAATCCCGCCCGCCGCACGGATCCAGCCCACGGCCTCCGAGAGCGACGCCCAACGGTGCGGCACAAACCCGGGGCGACCTTCGGACAGGTACTCGCTGAACACATCGCCAATGGTCTTGCAGCGGCCTTCGTCCACGAGCCAGCGGGCAAAGTGCGTGCGCGAGATCAGGTCGGGATTGCCGACGTGGCGCAGCGCGCCCTGGTATGCGCCGGGAATGCCGATCTTTGCCAGCGCCTCGCCAATGTCCTGCGCACGGCGCGCCCGGCCGTCACGCGTCTTCGCCAGGCCATCGATCAGGTCGGGATGGAACGGATCGATCTGCAAGCCGACGATATGCACGGTCTGGCTGGCCCACGTGACCGAAATCTCCACGCCGGGCACATAACGCATGCCCAGGGCCTCGGCCGCGGCGCGCGCTTCGGTCTGGCCGCCCACCTCGTCATGGTCGGTCAGCGCCCAGAATGCCACGCCGCCGGCGTGCGCCCGCGCGGCCACGTCGGAAGGCGCGAGCATCCCGTCGGACACGGTCGAATGGCAATGCAGGTCGGCGTTGATGGCATGGGCATTTTGCATGGGGTTCATTCTACTCCTGACGGGCTTTTTTAGCCCTGCCGTCAAAGGTGGCGTGTCCGGATTGCGAGGTCGTGCAAGGTATGATGGGGGCCTGATTCATCCCGCTTCCTTCCTGCTCGCCATGTCCACCTCCGCCGCCACCCCGCTTCCAGACACCATCAAGACCGACGTGCTGATCGTGGGTGCCGGCCCGGTGGGCCTGTTCGCGGCATTCCAGGCCGGTGTGCTCGGGCTCGGCTGCGAGCTGATCGATGTGCTGGATCGCGCGGGCGGACAGTGCACCGAGCTGTATCCGGAAAAGCCGATCTACGATATCCCGGCCGTGCCGGGGTGCCTGGCGCAGGATCTGGTCGACCGGCTGCTCGAACAGTGCGCGCCGTTCGCGTTTCCGATGCACTTCAACCAACGCGCGGAATCGGTCAGCGAAATTGCCGGCGCGGACCACCATCCGCGCCTGCTGGTGACTACCGACGCGGGCAAGCGCTTCGACGTGGCCGCGGTGCTGATCTGTGCCGGCGCGGGCGCCTTCGCACCGCAGCGCGTGTCGTTGCCCGAAGCCACGGCACTGGAAAACCGGCACGTCCACTACGCGGTGCGTGACGTATCGCGCTTCGCCGGCAAGCGCGTCATCGTGGCCGGTGGCGGCGATTCGGCGCTGGACTGGGCCCTGGCATTGCGCAAGGTTGCCGCGCGCGTGACGCTGCTGCACCGGCGCGAAGGCTTTCGCGCCGCCGACCACACGGTCAATGCCATGCGTGCGGCAGTAGCCGCCGGCGAGATGGACTTCGTGGTCGGCATGCTTGGCAGCCTGCAAACCAACGACTCCGGCGCGTTGACCAGCGCAGGCATCAAGTCGCGCGATGGGGACCAGACGATCGAAGCCGATGAACTCGTGGCACTGTATGGCCTGGTCTCCGAACCGGGTCCGATCGCCCAGTGGGACATGGACATGCGCGCGGGCCGCATCGCCATCGCCGACACCACGACCTACGAAACCTCGCGCCGCGGCATCTTCGCGGCCGGCGACATTGCGGTCTATCCGAACAAGCAGAAGCTGATTCTCTCGGGCTTCCACGAAGCCGCGCTGGCCTTGCGCAAGGCATACCACTATGCGTTCCCGGAAAAAGCACTCGTGCATGTGCATACGAGCAATAACGCAGCGCTGAAGAACAAGCTTACGCACGAGTGAACGAGTAATACTGGCAAACTGTCTGCTCCCCTCTCCCGCTCGCGGGAGAGGGGCTGGGGGAGAGGGCCAGCGGTTCAAGCGGAGACAAGTCGCAATTTGAACCTCAATGCCCTCTCCCCCGCCCCCTCTCCCGCCATGGCGGGAGAGGGGAGTAAACCAAACCCGCTTAGCAGAGGAAGTCCTCAATCATCTTCGCCACTACCTGTGGCTGGTCGTGATGGAGCATGTGTCCTGCGTCATCGACGAACACCTCGCGGAAATCGGGGAATGCGCGGAAGCGTTCCCTGAATTCCTCGAGGTCCTGCTTGTGGGCGATGTGCTTGAGCGTGGCCGAATCGCGTGCCTCCACATGCAGGATCGGCGCGGTGACCTTGGCCCAGATGGCCATGATCTCGTCGATGCGGTATAGCGTCGGGTTGGTCATCTTGTGCGCGGCATCGCCCAGGATTTCCCAGCGTCCATCGTCGTTGCGGCGCGACCAGTGCGCGGCCAGGAATGCCGCGCGGTCATCGGGCAGGCGCGGATTGGTTTTCTGCAGTCGCGCGGCCACCGCTGCCTCGCTTTCGTAGGTCTTGAGCACTGGCGCTTCGCGCAGTTCGTCCAGCCAGCGCGCCAGCCGGCCCGGCGCCTGTTCCGCGCGCGTGCGCGTCAGGCCGAAACCTTCCAGGTCAACCACGCGGCGCACCCGTTCCGGGCGCACGCCGGCATAGATGCACGCCACGTTGGCGCCCATGCTGTGGCCCACCAGGTCGACCTGCCCTTCCGGCTGGTAGTGATCGAGCAAGGCCTCGAGATCGGCCACGTAGTCGGGAAACCAGTACGAACGGGTACCCGGATAGCGGGTCGGGTAATCGCTCTCGCCAAACCCGCGCCAGTCCATGGCGATCACATGCCAGTCGCGCTCGAATGCGTCGACCAGGAACTGGAAGGACGCCGCTACGTCCATCCAGCCGTGCAGCATGAACAGCTTGCGCGCATCGGGTTGCCCCCAGTGCCGCACGTGCGTGCGCAGGCCGCGCAGCGTGATAAATTCGGAACGCGAAGTTTCCGTGATGGTCATGGTGTCTGCCCTCTGTGCCCGGGTCTTCTGATGCGCGCGCAGGCCATGTCTCCATTGCCCGCACGGCAGCCCGGATAAAAATAGAACGATCGTTCGCTTGCTGGATTATAGCCATATTGGCCAGTCCGGCGCAGACGAAAACATTGGAGACAACCGCATGACCGCCTTGCCGGCCACGCGTCGTGACGACTATCACGCGCTGCACGAAGCGTTCCACTGGAACGTGCCCGAGTTCTTCAACCTGGCCGAGGTCTGCTGCGGCCGCTGGGCGCGCGATCCGGCCACGGCGCAGCGCATCGCCGTGTACACCGAGCATGAGGACGGACGGCGCGCCTCTTACACCTACGCGCATATCCAGGCCGAGGCCAACCGCCTGTCGTGCGCGTTGCGTGACCTGGGCGTGCAGCGCGGCGACCGCGTGGCCATCGTGATGCCCCAGCGCATCGAGACCGTGATCGCGGGCATGGCCGTGTACCAGCTGGGCGCGGTTGCCATGCCGTTGTCGATGCTGTTTGGCCCCGAAGCGCTGTCCTACCGCATCGACCACAGCGAGACGCGCGTGGCGATTGCCGACGAAACATCGATCGACAACCTGTTGGCGGCCCGCCCCGAATGCGCGACGCTGAAGACCGTGATCGGCGTGGGCCAGGCCGTGGGCCGGGGCGATCTCGACTGGGACACGCTGCTGGCCGCGCAACTGCCTGAGTTCACGGCGGTGCAGACCAAGGCCGATGAAGCCGCGGTACTGATCTATACCAGCGGCACTACCGGCCCGCCCAAGGGCGCGGTCATTCCGCACCGCGCGCTGATCGGCAACCTGACCGGTTTTGTCTGTTCGCAGAACTGGTATCCGTACGATGACGACGTATTCTGGAGCCCCGCCGACTGGGCCTGGACCGGCGGATTGTGGGATGCGTTGATGCCGGCGCTGTATTTTGGCAAGCCGATCGTCGGCTACCAGGGACGCTTCTCCGCCGAGCGCGCGTTCGAACTGCTGGAACGCTATGGCATCACCAATACGTTCCTGTTTCCCACCGCGCTCAAGCAGATGATGAAGGCCTGCCCCGCGCCTGGGGAACGATACACGCTGAAGCTGCGCGCGATCATGAGCGCGGGCGAGGCGGTGGGCGAAACGGTCTTCACGTGGTGCCGCGATGCGCTCGGGGTCATCGTCAACGAGATGTTCGGCCAGACCGAGATCAACTACATCGTCGGCAACTGCACCGCGCAATACGACGACAGCCGCCTTGGCTGGCCCGCGCGGCCAGGTTCGATGGGGCGCCCCTACCCGGGCCATCGCGTCGCCGTGATCGACGACGAGGGCAAGCCGTGCGCACCGGGCGAGGATGGCGAAGTGGCGGTCTGCGCCACCGATATCCACGGCCATCCGGACCCCGTGTTTTTCCTGGGCTACTGGAAGAACGAGGCCGCCACCGCCGGCAAGTATGCGGAACACGACGGCCTTTGCTGGTGCCGTACCGGCGACCTCGCGCGCATCGATGCCGATGGCTACCTCTGGTACCAGGGCCGTGCCGACGATGTGTTCAAGTCATCGGGCTACCGGATCGGACCAAGCGAGATCGAGAACTGCCTGCTCAAGCATCCGGCGGTATCGAATTGCGCCGTGGTGCCGTCGCCGGACCCCGAGCGCGGCGCGATCGTCAAGGCGTTTATCGTGCTGACGCCGGCCGTGGCGCGTTCGTTCGACAACGATGCCGCGCTGGTCGCCGAGTTGCAGCAGCATGTGCGTGGCCAGTTGGCACCGTACGAGTATCCGAAGGCGATCGAGTTCATCGACCAGTTGCCAATGACCACCACCGGCAAGATCCAGCGCCGCGTGCTGCGGCTGATGGAGCAGGAACGCGCGCAGCAGAACGCGGGCTAGCCCGCGGAAGCCTCCAGCCACGCGAGCTCGTCCTCGTCGAATCCGGCGGCGCGACGGGCATCGAGGTTGAACGGACCGCGCAGCTTCGGCGCGCGGTACTGTTCGGCCAGTTGCGCATAGGTGGCTACCGGCTCGAGTCCGCGCTGCGCGCAAAGCCAGCGGTACCAGTGGTTGCCAATGGCCACATGCCCAACTTCGTCGCGCAGGATGATGTCGATGATCGCGGCGGCGGCGGCATCGCCCGCTTCGGCCAGCTTGGCGCGCACCGGTGGCGAGGCATCGAGCCCGCGCGCCTCGAGCGTGCGCGGTACCAGCGCCATGCGCGCGAGCACATCGTCCGAGGTCTTGTCGGTCATTTCCCACAGGCTGTTGTGTGCCGGGAAATCTCCATAGCTGGCACCGAGCGTGGCCAGGTGATCGGCCAGCAGCGAAAAATGGTAGGCCTCTTCGTCGGCCACGCGCAGCCAGTCGCGATAGTAGTCCACCGGCATGCCGGCAAAGCGCCAGGCAGCATCGAGCGCGAGGTTGATCGCATTGAACTCGATATGGCACAGCGCATGGATCATGGTCGCGCGGCCCGCAATGGTGTTGATCGAGCGCCGCCGCCCCACAAATTGCGGCGGCACCAGTTCGGGGCGCTCGGGACGGCCGGGAACCGTGTCCGGCTGGGCCACGAGGACTTCACCGGCATCGACCATGATCCGCTCATCGGCCTGCAGCGCCGCATACAGCGCGCGTGCTGCCGCGGCCTTGGCCCTGGCATCGGTCATGCATAGCACTTCGAGCGCGCGACGACGTGCGGAAAGTGGCGCGTCGGCGATGTCGGCAGGTGCAATCACTGGCATAGGCGTAAAATTCGGGAAGCCGCCATTGTAGAGCTTCGCCGGTACCCTGCCGGTGCCAGGTCTGGCTCTTTTAATCGGCGCGGCCATCCCCAATTACGCACATTCAGGCAGGAGACCCCATGGCGCTTTACCAGCTCGGCGATATCGCCCCGTCCATTCACGAACATGCCTATGTGGCGGCGGAAGCCACCATCATCGGCAACGTGACGCTCAAGGCGCGTTCCAGTGCGTGGCCCGGCGTGGTGATTCGCGGCGACAACGAGCCGATCGTCGTGGGCGAAGACACCAATATCCAGGAAGGCTCGGTACTGCACACCGACCCGGGCCGTCCGTTGACGCTGGGCGACAAGGTTTCGGTGGGACACCAGGCCATGCTGCACGGCTGCACCGTGGGCGAAGGCTCGCTGATCGGCATCCAGGCCGTGGTGCTCAATGGCGCCGTGATCGGCAAGGAATGCCTGGTTGGCGCGGGCGCCGTGATCACCGAGAACAAGGTGTTCCCGGACCGCTCGCTGATCCTGGGTGCGCCTGCCAAGGTGGTGCGTGAACTGACCGACGCCGACGTGGCCAACCTGTATCGCAATGCCGAAACGTATGCGAAGCGCCAGGCCGTGTACAAGACTGAACTCAAGCGAATTGGCTGAGACCCCGACTTAACCGCAAGAAAGACTGACAGAACCGTGACCGCTTCCTCCAATCCCGATACGCTCCAGAAATTCCTGTTCGACGCGGCGCCCGTGCGCGGCGAACTGGTACGCATGGAGGCCACCTGGCAAGAGGTGCTGAACCGCCACGCCTACCCGGCGCCGGTGCGGCGCCTGCTGGGCGAGATGATGGCGGCCGCGGCGCTGCTGTCAGCCAATCTCAAGTTCAACGGCGCGCTGGTGATGCAGCTCCATGGCGACGGCCCGGTGCGCATGCTGGTGGTCGAGTGCCTGTCCGACATGTCGCTGCGCGCGACGGCAAAAATCGCGGAAGGCGCCGAGATTGCCGATGATGCATCGCTCAAGCAGCTCGTCAACGTGCATGGCAAGGGCCGTTTCGCGATCACGCTCGACCCGCAGGACAAGCTGCCGGGTCAGCAGGCCTACCAGGGCATCGTGCCGCTGGCCGACGAACACGGCCCACTGGCCACCATGACCGAAGTGCTCGAACACTACATGCAGGCATCCGAGCAGCTCGACACGCGCCTCTGGCTGGCATCGAACGACCAGGTGGCGGCTGGCATGCTGCTGCAGAAGCTACCGTCGTACGGTGGCACGATCGAGGCCCAGGTTGGCGAAACCGGTGCACCGCTGGACGAGGAAGGCCGTGCGCAGGATCTCGATACATGGGACCGCGCGTGCCAGCTAGGTGCTACGCTGAAGCAAGACGAACTGCTGGCCGAAACGCCCGACACACTGCTGCGCCGCCTGTTCTGGGAAGAACTGCAGAACGCCGGCCTGCGTGTGTTCGAGCCGATGACGCCGCATTTCCAGTGCTCGTGCTCACGCACCAAGGTGGCGGGCATGCTGCAGTCGCTGGGCCAGGAAGAGATCGAGAGCATCATTGCCGAACGCGGCGAAGTCGAGATCCACTGCGACTTCTGCGGCCAGCGCTATGCGTTCGATCCCGTGGACGCCGCCCAGCTGTTTACCGCGCCGGTAGCCACCGGCGCAGGCGAAGGGGCAACGCAGCAGCATTGATGTTGGGTGGTGGGTTGCTCCCCTCTCCCGCGCGGGAGAGGGAGAAAGACGTTGGAGATTTGACCGTTTAAACCGGAGTCCGACATGACAGTCAGCATTCGTTGCACACGCCACCTGGCCAGCACGCTGGCACTGACTGCCCTGCTCGCCGGTTGCGCGGCGCCGGTACCGCGCGATGTCGATGGCTCGCCGGTTACGGCACGGCTTGCGCCCAATGCCATCCCGCCGGCACCGCTCAACGAAGCGGAACGCCAGAGGCTTGGCGCATTGAACCAGCAGATCTTGCGCGAACAGGCCGCCGTGGTAGCCAGCGAGCAGCAGGCGGCCGCGTGGAGCCGCGCGGCGTACGCTTACCCGAATACCAGCGTCAGCCTGTTCTATGGCGGCTGGGGTGGCGGGCGCTGGGGTGGCGGTGTCGGATTCAGCTCACCCGGCTATGGCTATGGCGGATACGGTGGTTGGGGTGGCTACCCCTACGGCTGGTGGTGATCAGTGGCCGCCGCGTCCAGCCACTGAATTGGCTGGCGGCGGCAGTGGCGGCGTGGCGCTCACCTTCGGGGCCGGGGCCACGAACTGCACGAAGACTTCACTGTCCTTGACCATGCCCAGCTCATAGCGGGCCCGCTCCTCGATGGCACCGGTGCCGTCCTGGAGATCCTTGACCTCCCCTTCGAGCTTGGCATTGCGCAGCTTCAGCGCCTGGTTGTGAGACGCCTGCTCGTTGACCTGGCGATTCAGGTCCCAGACACGCAGCCAGCCGCCCTTGCCCAGCCAGAGCGGGTACTGAATGGCGAGCAGCAGCACGAACAACAACAGGGAAATCAGGCGCATCGGGGCAAAAGGCGCTAAAGAGGCAGTGATCAGCGATTTCTGATCGGCAATGATCCACCAAGCAGCCAAAGATTGCAAAACAAAAGACGCTACAAAGCGCAACAACGGTGCAATAACCACACCCGGATCAAGCATCCGCCCCAAAAAAAACGCCGCCTCCGGATTCCGGGGCGGCGTTTTTGCGGGTGGACGGCCAGCCGTCCACCACGTCAGGACAATCAGCGCAGGTTGTAGAACGCGCTCTTGCCCGGGTACGTGGCGATATCGCCCAGGTCTTCCTCGATGCGGATCAGCTGGTTGTACTTGGCGATACGATCCGAGCGCGACAGCGAACCGGTCTTGATCTGGCCGGCGTTGGTACCCACCGCGATATCGGCAATCGTGCTGTCTTCGGTTTCGCCCGAACGGTGCGAGATCACGGCGGTGTAGCCGGCGCGCTTGGCCATTTCGATGGCGGCGAACGTTTCGGTCAGGGTACCGATCTGGTTGATCTTGATCAGGATCGAGTTGCCGATGCCCTTGTCGATGCCTTCCTTCAGGATCTTGGTGTTGGTCACGAACAGGTCGTCACCTACCAGCTGCACACGCTTGCCCAGCTTGTCGGTCAGCGTCTTCCAGCCATCCCAGTCGCCTTCGGCCATGCCGTCCTCGATCGACACGATCGGGAACTTGTCGCACAGGTTGGCCAGGTAGTCGGCGAATTGCGTCGACGACAGCTTCAGGCCTTCGCCTTCCAGCGCGTAGACGTCTTCGGCCTCGTGGTAGAACTCGCTCGCGGCGCAGTCCAGCGCCAGCAGCACGTCGTCACCCATCTTGTAGCCGGCCTTCTCGACAGCTTGCACGATCGTGTTCAGGCATTCCTCGTTCGACGAGAAGTTCGGTGCGAAACCGCCTTCGTCGCCCACGGCCGTGGACATGCCCTTGTCGGCCAGGATCTTCTTGAGCGCGTGGAACACTTCGGCGCCGCAACGCAGGGCTTCACGGAAGCTGGTCTGCGACACGGGCATGATCATGAATTCCTGGATGTCCAGGCTGTTGTTGGCGTGCGCGCCACCGTTGACGATGTTCATCATCGGCACCGGCATCTGCATTGCGCCCGAACCGCCGAAGTAGCGGTACAGCGGCAGGCCAGCCTCTTCGGCAGCGGCCTTGGCCACGGCCATCGACACGGCCAGCATGGCGTTGGCGCCCAGGCGGCCCTTGTTCTCGGTGCCGTCCAGCTCGATCAGCGTGCGGTCCAGGAACGCCTGCTCGGATGCGTCCAGGCCCATGATCGCTTCGGAGATCTCGGTGTTGATGTGCTCGACAGCCTTCAGCACGCCCTTGCCCAGGTAACGCGACTTGTCGCCGTCACGCAGTTCGATGGCTTCGCGCGAGCCCGTCGATGCACCCGACGGTACGGCGGCACGGCCCATCACGCCCGATTCGAGCAGCACGTCGCACTCGACGGTGGGATTGCCGCGCGAGTCCAGAACCTCGCGACCGATGATATCTACGATTGCACTCATATTTCCTCTCAGGACTGTTGAATCTTCGTGAATCTTCTATCTTCTACGTGCCAGATGACGATCAAAAGTATCGGGCGATCGGGATCACATGATCAGGCGATCAGACGCCTTCCACGACGATCATGTTCATCGTGGCCGCATGCTCGCGGGAGTTGCGGGCCGCCAGGTACTCCTCGCTGTCATAGAAAGCGCGGGCATCCGCGTAGCTCCGGAACTTCAGCACGACGACCCGCGTGGGCGCCCATTCGCCTTCGAGCGGCTCGGTCTTGCCACCGCGCACCAGCACTTCGGCGCCATGCGCTTGCATGGCCTTGCTCGAAAGCACCTTGTACTGCTCGTACTGCTGGGGATCCGTCACGTCGACGTACGCGATGATATAGCCGGCGGCCATGCGCTATCTCCGAATCTTTTGTATTGTCTTTCGATACCGTTTCGCCAGCATTGACGAATCCGGAAGCAACACCGCCCGCGACAGGGCGCGGGCGGTGGGTACGATAGCAGGCTCAGGCGCAGGCCGGCCAGCCGAAGTTGTCTTCCAGGAAGCCGGCGCGCTTGACCAGGGTATCGAGGTCCTTGAGTACGGACAACAATTCCTTCATGCGCGACAGCGGCACCGCGTTCGGGCCGTCGGACATGGCCTTGTTCGGATCCGGATGGGTTTCCATGAACAGGCCTGCCACCCCCGTGGCGACCGCGGCACGCGAGAGCACCGGCACGAACTCGCGCTGGCCGCCCGAGCTGGTGCCCTGGCCGCCCGGCAACTGCACCGAGTGCGTGGCATCGAATACCACCGGGGCAGCGGTCTCGCGCATGATCGCCAGCGAGCGCATGTCCGACACAAGGTTGTTGTAGCCGAACGAAACACCGCGTTCGCAGGCCATGAACACATCATCGGGCAGGCCAGCGTCGCGTGCAGCGTCGCGGGCCTTGTCGATCACGTTCTTCATGTCGTGCGGCGCCAGGAACTGGCCCTTCTTGATATTCACCGGGCGGCCGCTTTGCGCGCACGCACGGATGAAATCAGTCTGGCGGCACAGGAACGCCGGCGTCTGCAGTACGTCCACCACGGCGGCGACGGGCTTGATCTCGTCGATTTCGTGAATGTCCGTCAGCACCGGCACGCCGATCTCGCGCTTCACGGTGGCCAGGATCTCAAGACCCTTCTCCATGCCGAGACCGCGGAACGACTTGCCCGACGACCGGTTGGCCTTGTCGAACGACGACTTGTAGATGAACGGGATACCCAGTTCACCGGTGATCCGCTTGAGCTCGCCGGCCGTGTCGAGCGCCATCTGCTCGGACTCGATGACGCACGGGCCGGCGATCAGGAAAAACGGCTTGTCGAGGCCGACGTCGAATCCACACAGTTTCATCGCTAACTCCTTCGTCGCGACGCGTCAGGCGCCCTTGCGTTGCTGCGCGGCCAGCGCGCCTTGCACGTAGGCCTTGAACAGCGGGTGACCGTCACGCGGCGTCGAGGTGAATTCCGGGTGGAACTGCACGCCAACGAACCACGGGTGGATCGACTCGGGCAGTTCCATCATTTCCGGCAGGTTCTCCGTCGGGGTACGGGCCGAGATCACCATGCCGGCGCTTTCGAGCTGCGGCACGTAGTGATTGTTGACTTCGTAACGGTGACGGTGGCGCTCGTTGACCTCGGCGCCATAGATCTGCGCGGCCTTGGTACCGGCCTTGACGGGCACGCGTTGCGCACCGAGGCGCATCGTGCCGCCGAGGTCGGAATCGACGCTACGTTGCTCGACCTTGCCCTCGCGATCGACCCATTCGGTGATCAGCGCAACCACCGGATGTTCGGTGTCGAGGTTGAACTCGGTCGAGTTGGCATCGGACATGCCAGCCACGTGGCGCGCGAATTCGATCACGGCCAGCTGCATGCCCAGGCAGATGCCCAGGTACGGAATCTTGTTCTCGCGTGCATACTGGATTGCGCGGATCTTGCCTTCCGTGCCGCGCTTGCCGAAGCCGCCCGGCACCAGGATTGCGTCCAGCGGCTGCAGGACTTCGAGGTGCCCCGATTCCAGTTCTTCCGAATCGATGTACTCGATGTTCACGCGCGTGGCCGTGTGCATGCCGGCGTGACGCAGCGCTTCGATCAGCGACTTGTACGACTCGGTCAGGTCGACATACTTGCCGACCATGCCGATCTTGATCTCGTGCTCGGGATTTTCCTGCGCGTTGACCAGCTTCTGCCACATCGACAGGTCAGCCGGCTTCGGATCCAGGCGCAGTTCCTCGCAGATCAGGCGGTCCAGGCCCTGCTCGTTGAGCATCTGCGGGATCTTGTAGATGCTGTCGGCATCCCACACCGAGATCACGGCGTCCTGCGGGATGTTGGCGAACAGCGAAATCTTAGCGCGTTCGTCGTCCGGGATCGGACGGTCGGCGCGGCACAGCAGCGCGGTCGGCGAGATGCCGATTTCACGCAGCTTCTGCACCGAGTGCTGGGTCGGCTTGGTCTTCAGCTCGCCGGCGCTGGCAATGAACGGTACCAGCGTCAGGTGCACGAAGGCGCAATGGTTGCGACCCATGCGCAGGCTCATCTGGCGCGCGGCTTCGAGGAACGGCAGCGATTCGATATCGCCGACGGTACCGCCGATTTCGACCAGCGCCACATCGGCCTTGCCGTCATGCGACGCGGCGGCGCCGCGCTCGACGAACGCCTGGATTTCGTTGGTGATATGGGGAATGACCTGCACGGTCTTGCCCAGGTACTCACCGCGGCGCTCCTTGCGGATCACCGACTCATAGATCTGGCCAGTCGTGAAGTTGTTCGACTTGCGCATCTTGGCCGATACGAAGCGCTCGTAGTGGCCAAGATCCAGGTCGGTTTCCGCGCCATCCTCGGTCACGAACACCTCGCCATGCTGGAAAGGACTCATCGTGCCGGGATCGACATTGATGTAGGGATCGAGCTTGAGGAGGGTGACTTTGAGGCCGCGCGACTCGAGAATGGCCGCGAGCGAAGCAGCAGCGATGCCCTTGCCGAGAGAAGAGACGACGCCACCGGTGACGAAGACGAATTTGGTCATAAACCGAGCTTGCCGGGGAAATCGGGATTATACATGAGAGCCCGACTGCCGCCGACCCGGAATTTGTGACAGCACGGTGTTTCTACAGTCTTCTTACAGTGCCCTGAAGATGTCTTGACGATGTTCGCGCACCGCTGCGGCGCATGCGCCGCTCCGCCCATCAGCGCTTGGGCGCGTGCAGCTGCTCCCGCATCTGGTTGATCAGGTCGCACACGGTCCGGGCCGTCTCCAACGGGCGTTCCATCGGGTACAGATGCCCGCCTTCGACATAGCGCAGGCGGTCACCCACCAACTTGCGCGTGGCGCCAAGCCCGACCTGCCTGACCTCGCGCGACTTCGTGCCGGCAACAAAGCCAACCGGCACCGGCGCGCCATGCGCCACCCGCCGGCCCAGGCTGGTCGGCAGCGTGCGATAGATGGTGTATTCGACATCCCGATCGAAGCGCAGCTTGCGCTCGGCCGCACGCCCGGTGGGCTCGGTGCCATGTTCGGCGTAGTCGCGCAGCACCTCGGGATCCCATACCTGGAAATTGCGCTTGGCCTGGAAGTGGGTCCATACCGACTCGGCGTCGGGCCAGTGGGTGCGGCGTTTTTTGGTCACGGCTGCCGGACTTGGCTTTTCATCGAGCCCCAGTACCTGCGATGCACGCAGCAGCGAGGCACGCCATCCGGCGATGATCGGCGAATCGAGCATTACCACGCCGTGTACCCGCTGCGGCTGCCGCAGCGCTGCCATCAACGACAGGAAGCCGCCGAGCGAATGCCCCACCAGCCAGACCTTCCTGGTATCGGCGCCGCCGCGCGCCGCGCGCTCGATCTCGCGCAGCAGTTCCTCGACGAGGTTCGGCCATTCGCGCGTCACCGGATACTTCGGATCATGGCCGTAACGCTCGACCGCACGGATCTCGAACGAGTCTTCCAGCGCGCCGAACAGCTTGCGATAGGTCGGCACCGGAAAACCGTTGGCATGGGAGAACAGCAGGATGTCACGCATATGCGGGCGAAGAAGTATGCAATCGCCGCAGAGTGTACTGCGGCGGGCCCGCGCATTCGACGCCCCGAGCCACGAATGGCGTAGGGGTTTCCTTCTACCTGTCGCGCCGCGCCCGCACGGGCTGTCCCCAGCGGTCCGCCTCGTCTCGTGCAAGCGGAAACTCGGCCGGTTCGGCGGCGTCCCATTCCGGATTGCAGATCTCGCCGAACACCTGGCGCAGGCGGTGCCCCCAGGTATCGCGAATCATGCGGAAGTAGGCATTCTTCTCGTCGATATTGACGAAGCGCGTCACGCGCAGCGAGTCGCCCTCGTAGACCAGCAGGTCAAGCGGCAGGCCCACCGAGATATTCGACTTCAGCGTCGAGTCCATCGAGATCAGCGCGCACTTGGCCGCCTCGCCCAGCGGCAGCGACGGCGATACCACGCGGTCGATGATCGGCTTGCCGTACTTGGCTTCGCCAATCTGGAAATAGCAGTTCTCGGGCGTGGCTTCGACGAAGTTGCCGGCCGCGTAGATATTGAATAGCCGGGTGCGTTCGCCGCGGATCTGCCCGCCAAAGATCATGCTGACATTGAATTCGATACCGGCTTCGCGCAGCGCGTGGGCATCGCGCTTGTGTACGGCGCGCACGGCCTCGCCAACGATCGTGGCGGCCTCGAACATGTCGCGCGCGGTCCACAGCGAGCGCTTTTCGTCGCGCGCTTCGGCCAGGCACTGGCGCACGGACTGGCTGATGGCCAGGTTGCCGGCCGTCATCAGCACCATCACACGATCACCGGGCTCTTCGAACACGGTCATCTTGCGGGCCGTGGAAATGGCATCCACACCGGCATTGGTTCGGGAATCGGACAGGAATACCAGCCCGGCATCCAGTCGCATGGCTACGCAGTACGTCATCTAGGGATCTTTTCTTGGGGCGACGTCAAGCTTGCATTCTAGCTGGTTGGCAAGCACCGACATCGTTTGAACACTGCTTTCAGGGCAGGGGCGTAATCGCAATATCGACTTCCAGCGTTTCGCCGGCGCCGCCTTCGAGGATGCCCCGAATCGGTGCGGCCGAGGCATAGTCACGCCCCACGGCGAGTCGTACATGGCGATGGTCTGTCACGCAACGGTGCGTGACGTCGATACTGCACCAGAGCCCCTGGTCGGCATCGAGGCAGACGTCGGCCCAGGCATGACTCGCCAATGCCGTGGCAGCGGGATCAAAGAAGTAGCCGCTCACGTAGCGCGCCGGGATGCCGAACGCGCGGCAGGCCGCCACCATGACCTGCGCCTGGTCCTGGCAGACGCCGCTGCCTTGCCGGAAGGCGTCGGCGGCAGACGTGCCCACATCGGTCGTATTGGCCTTGTAGCGCACGCGCCCGGCAATACCATCGGCCAATGCCAGCAATGCCGGCATTTGCTGCCCGGCCGCCAGGTACGGCGCGGCGAATGCCTGCAACTCGGCTGGCGCCCGCGTAAGCGGCGTGCCGGTGACGAAGTAAAGCGGCGACATACGTACCTCGCCGGCCTCGGGTGCGTCGTGGAACGCATGGTGGCCGCCTGCCCCCGCCGTCACATCCACTTCTCCGGTAGCGGAGATGGCAATCGTACGGGTCGGGCCAGCCATGGTGAAGTTGTGGACGATATTGCCGAAGCCGTCACGTGCCTCCGACAGATTGCCGGGGGCGGACAGCTCCCATGCCTGCACCGCCTGCAGCGGCCCCGAGCGGGGCGCGAGGCGCAGTTCGTGCACGCTGCGGTGCACCGGTTCGGTGTAGCGATAAACGGTTTTGTGGTGGATCCGGTATTTCACAATGCTTGGTCGCGCCACCACACGCCCCCCTGCCACGGATGCCGCAGTGCCCGGCGCGTGATGCGCCGGGCACATGCAAAACGATCAGGCAGCCTGCAACGGCACAAGGAAGTCCCGGCTGATGCCATTGCCGAGATCGCCGATGCGCTCCAGGAAGCTGGTCAGGTAGGCGTGCAGGCCGACGGCGAAGATGTCGTCGATGCGCGCGTATTTAAGGTCGGCGTGGAGTTTACCAGCCTGGCGCTCGGTCTCCGACGATTGCTGGTTGGCCACCAGCGCCAGGATGGTCACCACCTCGTCCATGCTCGACACCAGCGACCGCGGCATGTCCGGGCGCAGGACCAGCAGCTCCGCCACGCGCTGCGGCGTGATCACGGCGCGATAGATCTTGCGATAGACCTCGAACCCCGACACCGAGCGCAGCACCGCCGCCCAATGGTAGAAGTCGTTTTGCTCGCGGTTCGGATCGCTGTCGTCGCGCCCCGAAGCCTGGAACTTGACGTCCAGAATCCGCGCGGTATTGTCGGCGCGTTCCAGGAACGTGCCGAGCCGCATGAAATGGAACGCGTCGTCCTTGAGCATGGTGCCGAACTGCACGCCGCGCGCCAGGTGCGAACGGAACTTGACCCATTCGAAGAAACGCGACGGGTCCTCGTGCAGTTCGCCATCGGCGATGATGCGCTGCACGTCGAGCCAGGTGGTGTTGATGGTTTCCCAGACTTCGGTGGTCAGCGATCCGCGCACCGCGCGCGCATTCTCGCGCGCCGCGCGCAGGCAGCTCATGATCGACGACGGGTTGGTCATGTCGCGGACCATGAAATCGATCACGTCGTCACGGTGCAACAGGCCGTACTTGTGATCGTAGGCCTGGGTCAGCTCGGAAATATCGAGCATCGCCCACCAGCCCTGCTCGGCCACTTCGGCCGACTGGGGCAGCAGCGAGGTCTGGTAGTTGACGTCAAGCATGCGCGCGGTGTTCTCGGCGCGTTCGGTGTAGCGGGCCATCCAGAACAGGTGGTCGGCGGTACGGCTCAGCATGATGGGGTCTCCCGGCGATCGAAGTTCATGGCATCAGCGCTCCAGCACCCAGGTATCCTTGGTGCCGCCGCCCTGCGAGGAATTGACCACCAGCGACCCTTCGCGCAACGCCACGCGGGTCAGGCCACCCGGAACCATGCGCACCTCCTTGCCCGACAGCACGAACGGCCGCAGGTCGATATGGCGCGGCGCGATGCCGGACTCCACATAGGTCGGGCAGGTGGACAGCGCCAGCGTGGGCTGGGCGATGTACTGCTCCGGCCGCGCCTTGACCACCTCGCGGAACTGGTCGATCTCGGCCTTGGTCGCGGCCGGCCCTACCAGCATGCCGTAGCCGCCGGCCCCATGGGTTTCCTTGACCACGAGGTCCTGCATGTGGTCGAGCACGTACTGCAGGTCGTCGGGGCGCCGGCACATGTAAGTGGGCACATTCGACAGGATGGCCTCCTCGCCCAGATAGAAGCGGATCATGTCCGGCACATACGGGTAGATCGACTTGTCATCGGCCACGCCGGTGCCGATCGCGTTGCTGATCGTCACGTTGCCCGCGCGATAGACCGACAGCAGCCCGGCCGCGCCCAGCGCCGAGTCGGGCCGGAACACCAGCGGATCGAGGAAGTCGTCGTCCACGCGGCGGTAGATCACGTCGATCCGCTGCGGCCCCTGCGTGGTGCGCATGTAGAGGTGATCGTCCTCGACGAACAGGTCGCTGCCCTCCACCAGTTCCACGCCCATCTGCTGGGCCAGGAACGCGTGCTCGAAGTAAGCCGAGTTGTACATGCCAGGCGTAAGCACCACCACGGTGGGATCGGCAATATTCTGCGGCGACACGCTGCGCAGCATGTCGAGCAACAGGTCCGGATAATGGGCCACCGGCGCCACGCGGTTGCGCGCGAACAGGTCCGGGAACAGGCGCATCATCATCTTGCGGTTCTCGAGCATGTACGACACGCCCGACGGCACGCGCAGGTTGTCTTCCAGCACGTAGAACTCGCCCTCGCCCGCACGCACCACGTCAATGCCGGCCACGTGCGCATAGATGTCACGCGGCACGTCGATGCCGAGCATCTCGGGCCGGTACTGGGCGTTGTTGTAGATCTGGTCGGGCGGGATCACGCCGGCACGGATGATGTCCTGCCCGTGATAGATATCGTGGATGAACCGGTTCAGCGCCGCCACGCGCTGACGCAGGCCGCGCTCCAGCGTGGCCCACTCGCTGGCCGGAAACACGCGCGGAATCACGTCGAACGGAATGGTCCGCTCGGTGCCGCTATTGGACTCGTCCTTGTCGCCGTAGACGGCAAAGGTAATGCCCACGCGGCGGAAGATCAGGTCCGCTTCCGCGCGCTTGTTGTCCATGGTGGCCGCGGACTGCCGGCCCAGCCAGTCCGCAAAGCTCCGGTAATGGGACCGGACCGTCCCCGGCGGCAACACCTGACCGGCCTCGATGGCCGTCACCGTGCCGTCCTCTCGCCCTTCCAGCATCTCGTCGAAAAACCGCGCCGCCATGATGGCCGCTCCTTCGTGGAAATGGGCGCCTGCCGCGTACCGTCTCCCGCCTGACTGCTTCTCGGCTACTGCCTGACGATAGCGCCGGCCTCCCGTTTATCGATGCCTTGTCGAGTCAACTCTTTCAGCATATCCGTACCGGCAAAACCCGCAAGGGGTTGCATGCGCGAGACATGCACCGGTACGCCAGAACGGTTTAGCAAGATGCTTGCCAGCCACGCCGTTTCAGTGGGCGGCCTTGCCCGCGCACGAGACCGACTCGGGCGGGCATTTGGCCAGGATGTCCTGGACCAGCGCCTCGGGCGAGCGGCGGATATCGAGCACCAGCGCATCGTCGGGCTCCTCGAGCGTATCAAACTGGCTTTGCAGCAGCGCCGGATTGAAGAAGTGGTCCGAGCGGGCCGACAGCCGGCCGCCGATCGTCGAGGCGTCGCCCTTCATGAACACGAAGGTCACCCCGCCGTCGGGCGGGCTCAGGCGGTCACGGTAGACCTGGCGCAATGCCGAACAGGTGAAGACATGGGTGCGGCCCTCGGCGCGGGCGGTGTCGATGGCGGCGCGCATGGCATCGAGCCACGGCCAGCGATCCTCGTCGGTCAACGGCACGCCGGCGTGCATCTTGGCCTTGTTGGCCTCGCTATGAAAGCAATCGGCATCATCAAAGCCACAATGCACCTGCTGCGCCAGCAGCTGGCCCACGGTGGTCTTGCCGCTGCCGGAAACGCCCATCAGGATATAGATCATGTCTGCTCCATCGATCATGGTGTCGGATGGTGTTGCCACCCTTGTCGGTAGCCGTCGCGCGCCGGTACCGGGTGGTACCGTGGCACGGCGGTGCCCCGGGCGCGCTGGCGTCCGGGGAAATCGGGATTACGCGGGTAACCTGGGTAACACGGGTAATGCGCGAACTGACGAAAGCTGCTCCTGACGCCGCCTATTGTGCGACGACAGGCGCCGTTTGGACAGCCAGTGCGGCATCGGCCTCGGAAAGGTCCAGCGCGCTGCCACCCTCCTCGGCAATCCGGGCATGGCGCCGGAACAGCCCGAACAGCCCCCGGCCCATGCTGAAGTTCACGAAATCGTCCACCGGCGCGGGCGCCGGCACGCGCGCCGCGAAGCCAGCCTGCGCGGCGGCATCGCCGACCAGTTCGAGCGTGCCGGCCACGGCATCGACGCGGATGACGTCGCCGTCACGCACGCGTGCCAGCGGACCGCCCACCAGCGCCTCGGGACCCACATGGATCACGGCCGGCACCTTGCCCGAGGCGCCGGACATGCGCCCATCCGTGACCAGGGCGACCTTGTGGCCGGCATCCTGGAGCGCGCCCAGCGCCGGCGTCAGGCGGTGCAGTTCGGGCATGCCGTTGGCATTCGGGCCCTGGAAACGCACCACGGCGATCACGTCGCGGTTCAGTTCGTCGGCCTCGAACGCGGCCTGCAGCGCTTCCTGCGAATCGAACACGCGCGCGGGCGCTTCCACCACGCGATGCTCGTCGGCCACGGCCGACACCTTGATCACGCCACGCCCCAGGTTGCCCGCCATCAGCCGCAGGCCACCCTCGGCCGAAAACGGCGCCGATGCCGGCGCCAGCACCGCGGTGTCGCCGCTCGTGGTCGGGCCATCGCGCCAGCGCAGCACGCCGTCGGTCATCACCGGTTCCTCGGTGTAACGTGCCAGGCCCTGGCCCGCCACGGTGTGCACATCCTCGTGCAGCAGGCCGGCGTCCAGCAACTGGGCAATGACATAGGCCACCCCGCCGGCCGCATGGAAGTGGTTCACATCGGCCGAACCATTCGGGTAGACACGGGCCAGCAGCGGCGTGACCGCCGACAGTTGATCGAAATCGTTCCAGTCGATGATGATGCCGGCGGCACGCGCCATGGCCACGAGGTGAATCGTATGGTTGGTCGAACCGCCGGTGGCCAGCAGCCCGACCATGGCGTTGACGATGGCGCGCTCGTCGACGATCTTTGCCAGCGGCGTGTATTCATGTCCGCGTGCGATCAGCGCCAGTGCGCGCTGGGCAGCCGCCACGGTCAGTGCATCGCGCAGGCCGGCATCCGGGTGCACGAACGCCGAGCCCGGCATATGCAGGCCCATGATTTCCATCAGGAACTGGTTGCTGTTGGCGGTGCCGTAGAACGTGCAGGTGCCGGCGCCGTGATACGCGGCGCATTCGGCTTCCAGCAAGGCGTCGCGCCCGACCTGCCCGGTGGCATAGAGCTGGCGCACGCGGGCCTTTTCCTTGTTCGACAACCCCGACGCCATCGGGCCCGCGGGCACGAACACGATCGGCAGGTGACCGAACTGCAGCGCGCCCATCAGCAGGCCCGGCACGATCTTGTCGCAGACCCCGAGCATCAATGCCGCATCGAACGTGTTGTGCGTCAGCGCCACGGCAGTGCTCATGGCAATGGCATCGCGCGAGAACAACGACAGTTCCATGCCGGCATTGCCCTGCGTGATGCCGTCGCACATCGCCGGTACGCCGCCAGCCACCTGCGCCACGGCACCGACCGCGCGGGCCGCTTCGCGGATCACGGCCGGATAACGTTCATAAGGCTGGTGCGCCGACAGCATGTCGTTGTAGGCGGTCACGATGCCAAGGTTCGGCGCATGGTCCACGCGCAGCTTGAGCTTGTCGTTGGCGGGCAGCGCAGCATAGCCGTGCGCGAGGTTCGCGCAAGACATGCCACGCAGTGGCCCCAGTTCCTGCTGGGCGCGCTCGCATCGCGCCAGATAGGCGGCGCGGCTGGCACGGCTGCGTTCGACGATGCGTTGCGTGACGGCCGATACTTCGGCCCGTGCGTTGCCGTTGGCGGCTTGGGACATGGCGGACTGGATCCTCGTGGGGCGACGTCGGGCGACAAAACGATCAACGATTGATCGAACGATTGATCGCCAGAGTCTGTAGATTTTCTACATTATAGCCACGAGGAATGGGCCACCGGAAGGTCAACATCCACCGATATATGGCTCAGTATGCGCAAATCCGGGTAAATCCTAAGGGATTCAGCGTAAACCCCGGGCTACGAAATGCGCAGACCGATGTGTAGAATATCTACAAACTTCAAAGGTGACGGCACTCGACTGCCCACCGGTACGACTCCCACGCACGCCTCCCGCCAGACCTTCACCATGCGCGACAGAATCCTTGCCGTCTACGACACGCTACGCCCGTCCGAACGCCGCCTGGCCGATTACGTGGCCCGCCACGGCGCCAGCGTCATCCGGCTGACCATGCCGGAACTGGCCGAGCGCGCCGGCGTTTCGCAGCCGACCATCGCCCGCTTCTGCGCCGCGCTCGGCTATGACGGCTTCAAGGAATTCAAGCTCCAGTTCGCCCAGAACGTTGGCGGCGGAACCCCGTTCGTGCATCAGGACGTCGAAGCCAGCGACCGCCCCGCCGACATCGCCGGCAAGGTGTTTGACCGCACCATCGCCACGCTGATGGCAGTCCGCAATGCGCTGTCGGCCGACCAGATCGAGCACGGCATCCGCCTGCTGGCCGGTGCGCGGCGTATCGAGTTCTACGGCTGCGGCAACTCCGGCATCGTTGCACTGGACATCCAGCACAAGTTCTTTCGCCTGGGCATCCCCACCACGGCTTACTCCGATCCGCACGTGTTCAGCATGTCGGCCGCGTTGCTGCGCCCCGGCGACGTGGCCGTGCTGGTATCGAACAGTGGCCGCACCTGGGACATGCTGACCGCCGCCACGCTGGCCCGCAGCAGCGGCGCCAGCGTGCTGGCGCTGACCCATAGCGGCTCGCCGCTGGCCAGGCTTGCCGACGTATGCGTGTTCTCCGACGTCGAGGAAGACAGCGAGGTCTACACACCAATGACCTCGCGCATCTGCCACCTGGTACTTGGCGACGTGCTGGCTGCCGGCGTGGCACTGGAACGCGCGGACTCGGTGGCGGAGGGCCTGCAGCGCGCCAAGGCGCATTTGCGCCAGCGTCGGATTGCGGGTGCGGAACCAGAGCCTCTGGTGGCTCAGGATGGCAAGGCCGACGCCACCGCACCGGCCGATAGCGCGAAGCCCGGGCGCAAGTCCCTGGCAAAGACCACAACGCGGCCTGCCCGCAAGGCGACAGCGACCAAAGCGCCTGCGCGCGCCACTGATCGGCCCTGACCGCACGCTAGCGCGGCGCTGGCGGCGCATCGCGCCAGTAGCGCCGATTCTGCTGCCGATAGGGCACCACCTGATAGGCGTTCCCGTGAGTAGAGATCGACAGGGCTCCCGTCTCGTCGGTCCGGTACCGCGCAATACCGGCGCGCTCGTAACGTCGCCAGACGTCCGCACGCGGATGCCGGTAGCGGTTGGCAAAACCCAGCTGGAACATTGCCATCTCCGGTTGCACTGCGCGCAGAAACTTCGCATGCGATGAGGTGCCGCTGCCATGATGCGGCACCAGCAGGATATCGGCGCGCAGCATCGCCGCAGCCTCGCGCTCCACCAGCCGCAGTTCCTCCCGCTCACCGATATCGCCAGTCAGCAGTACGCTGCGATGCGCCGTGGCAATGCGCAGCACGCAACTACGCGCATTGCTGCGCAGTCGCCCCGCTGACAGTTCATCGGCCGATGGATGCAGGATGTCGAACCGTACACCATCCCAGTCCCAACCCACGCCGCCGACACAGTGCTGCCAGCCAGCGCTGCCCCCAAGCATTCTGTGATCGAGGGGTGCTGCCGTGAGGCGTGCCGACACCGGTACCGCGCGCAGCACGTCGCGTACACCGCCCGCGTGATCGGCATCCTCATGGCTGATCATCAGCATATCGAGCGCGCGTATGCCAGCCGCCCGCAAATACGGCACGATGACCTGCCCGCCAGCAGTGGCTCCCGACGCATAGGCCGGTCCCGTGTCGTAGAGCAATGCATGGCTGTCGGTCTCTACCAGCACGGCATTGCCCTGCCCGATGTCGAGCACCGTGACCCGGATCTCGCCATACGCGACTGGCGCCCGCCCTGCCAGCAGCATCGGCAGCATCAGCAGGCCGCCACACCAGCGCGGCAGCCGTCGCAGTCCCGGCAACAGCGCGAGCACCACGCCTGCCAAGGCTAACGCCGTCACCCACCAGCGTGGATGCGCCGCCTCCCACACTGCCCATGTCGGCGCGGCCAGCCAGGACAGCCCATCGACCAGCCACTGCAACGCGACATGCGCAATGCCGAGCGCCAACCTGGCCAGCCCCTCGGGGAATACCGCCCCAGCCAGCGCCAACGGCGTGACCAGCAGACTCACCACGGGAATGGCGACGGCATTGGCCACCCCCGATACCACCGATACCTGCCCGAACAGCAGCAGCGTCAGCGGCACCAGCCCGACAGTCACGGCCCATTGCGTACGCGCCGCGCCGACGATGCCAGCCCGCATGCGCATCAGCCGCCCCGGCTTGCGGTGTCCATCATGTCGCGCCGAGCGCGCATCCCGCGCCGCTGCATCATCGTCGTGTGCATGGAGAAAGATCACCGCCACGGCGCCAAAGGACAGCCAGAAGCCCGGTGCCATCACTGCCCACGGGTCGATTGCCACCGCCACTGCCGCCGCCCATGCCAGCACCACCGACACCGGCGGCGCCCGTCCACCCCACAATGCAACTGCCGCGACGGTCAGCATCGTGACGGTACGCAGCGCGGGAATCTGCATGCCGGCGACCAGGCCGTAGCCGAGCGCGGCCAGCACCGTGACCACCAGCGCCGCGTGCTGTGCTGGCCAGACCAGCGGCAGCGGGCGGCGCAGCAGCCTCCCGATGCCGAACGAGTGCCGCCACAGCCATCGCGCCAGCGCACCTGCCACGCCAGCAATCATCGTGATATGCAGGCCAGAGATGCTGACCAGATGCGAGATACCGGTGCGCCGGAAAATCTCCCAGTCCGCCTGCGCGATGCCACGCTGGTCGCCAATGACCAGCGCGATCAGGACGGGTCCGTAGCGGGCGTCTGGCGCGAGCACGGCGCGCAGATGGTCACGTATGTCGGCGCGCCACATTGCGATGCGAACGGCCCATGGAATCCGCGCCTGGCCTGCCGCATCCGCGCCATTGCCCTGCCCCGACGCACCCGCCAACAACGTGCCTGCACGCGCATAGCCGGTTGCGTCGATACCCTCGGCCAGCAACCAGTATCCGTAGTCGAACCCGTGCGGATTCGCGAGCCCGCGCGGCCTGCGCAAACGCACCGTGAGCCGGTAGCGCTGCCCGGGCTGCACGCGCTCGGGCATCTCGCGCCACGTCAGCAGCAGCCGCGCCGGCATCGCGTGACCGCGCGTCGCGTCGTCACGCCCGGCAGGGTCATCGCGCCACCGCTCGGCGTTGAACACGAAGCGCGTGCCATGCTCGGCAACATCGGGTAGGCCCGCCACGATGCCTTCCACAACGAGGTCCCGCGCAGCCATCTCCGGCGCGAGCCAGCGGGTGATCCGGACTTCGGCCCGCCACGCGGCCCACGCGAATCCGATCATGCCCACCGCCGCCGCCGCGAGGCACCAATGCACGTACTGGATCCGCGGCGCGCGCTGCCGCACTGCCCCCAGCACCATGCATGCGATCACACCAACGGTGCAGGCTCCTGCCAGCCATAGCCACTGGCGCGCATCCGGCAAGTCGCCCTGTTGCTGCAGCAGCCAGCAGCCCGCCACGAATGCCAGCAACGCCACGCGCATCACGCCTCTCCCTCTGCCGTCTTGCAGGACCGAGGGCGTATTTGTAGCGGGGAAACAGGTGGAAAAACGTGTCCGAACGATGCGTCGGTGTGTCGATGTGTTAAATCGACCGGCAGTAGTCGGAGGGCGGGAAGACGCCAGTCAGCGCGGCGCCATGAGGTCCACGAAGGCGTTCAGGCGCGGCAGCGCGGCCACGGCATTGCGCCACATGATGTCCGCCAGGTCGCGCTCCGCCATGCCGCGCAGTTCGGCCATCACACGCGCCACCCCAGCCACCTCGGCCGGCGTATTGCGTGCCTTGTGCTGTTCGCCAAACTGGTCGTCAGACAGCCACGCGGGCGCAATGTCGGGGGCGTCCGTTTCCAGCACGATGGACTCGATCGGCAAGTCCACCGCAAGACGGCGAATCTGCCTGGCGCGCGAGAAGGTCACGTTGCCGCCGAAGCCAAGCTTCATGCCATGCTCGGCGTAGCGGCGCGCCTGTTCATGGCTGCCATTGAATGCGTGCGCGATGCCCTGGCGCACGCCCACGCGGCGCAAGCCGGCGTAGACCTGATCCTGCGACTTGCGCACATGCAGCAGCACGGGCAGGTCGAACTCGCGTGCGATCTTCAGTTGTTCGGTGTAGAGCCAGGTCTGGTGCGCGGCGTCGAGACCCGGCACGAAAAAATCGAGGCCGATTTCGCCGATGGCAACCAGTCGCTCATCGTCGATCGACGCCGCCACCTGCTGCCGCAACGCATCGAGATCGGCCTGCCCCGCGCCTGGCGTGCACAGCGGGTGGATGCCCAGCGCATAGACGCAATGGGTGCCACCGTTTGGTCCACCATAGGGACCGCCATGCGCCAGCGCGCGCACGGCCTCGAAGTTGGACACCGCCACCGCCGGCAGCACGATGCCCGTGACGCCGGCCGCAGCGGCGGCCGCGGTGACGCTGGCGCGGTCGGCCTCGAACTCGCCGGCATCAAGGTGGCAATGGGTGTCGATCCACATGGGGCTAACGCGTCGGAGCGCTCAACGTTCCTGATGCAGGTGACCGTCGCGCAGACGGTAGATCCGGTCGCAGCGGCCGGCCAGGTCCATGTCGTGCGTCACGATCACGAAGCTCGTGCCAAGCGTGCGCGACAGGTCGAGCATCAGGTCGTACACGCCACCAGCGGTGTGGTCGTCCAGATTGCCGGTCGGCTCATCGGCCAGCACGCAGGCCGGCTGCCCCACCAGCGCACGGGCAATTGCCACGCGCTGGCGCTCACCGCCGGACAACTCGCCCGGCCGATGCCTGGCGCGACCGCCCAGGCCAACGCGCTCCAGCACCGCCTGCGCGGCTTCGCGCGCCGCATGCTCCTTGAGACCGCGAATCCGCATCGGCATCGCCACATTGTCGAGTGCGGTGAACTCCGGCAGCAGGTGGTGGAACTGGTAGACAAACCCCAGAGAGCGGTTGCGCACGATATTGCGCTCTTTCTCGCGCAGTGCCGTAAATGGCTTGCCGAGCAGTGCCACGCGGCCCGCGTCGGGATTGTCGAGGCCGCCCAGCACATGCAGCAGCGTCGATTTGCCCGATCCCGATGCGCCGACGATGGCTACCTTCTCGCCGGCATTGACGCGTACGTCCACACCGCGCAGCACCTCCACATCGAGTCCGCCCTGGCTGAACCGCTTGGTCAGGCCCTCGGCCACCAGCACCGGCGCACCGGTCTGCGCCGCCAGCCCGGGCTGGTCGGGCATCGCCGACGATACTTCCTGCAGCAGCGTCGAATCACTCATAGCGCAACGCCTCCGCCGGGTTCACGCGGGCCGCACGCCAGCTCGGGTAGATCGTGGCCAGCGTGGCCAGTACAAAGGAAATGATGCCGATGGTGGCGATATCGTTCACGCGGGGATCCGAAGGCAATTCGCTGATGAAGTAGATGTCCTTGGGCAGGAACTGCACGTGCAGCACCCGTTCGATAAAGGGCACGATCACGTCGATATTGGTCGCAATCAGCGTGCCGCCCAGCACGCCGAGCACGGTGCCGATAAAGCCGATGGCCACGCCCTGCACGATAAAGATCTTCATGATCGAGCGCGGCTGCGCGCCCATGGTGCGCAGGATCGCGATATCGGCCTGCTTGTCGGTCACGGTCATCACCAGCGTGGAGACCAGATTGAACGCAGCCACCGCAATGATCAGCGTCAGGATGATGAACATCATGCGCTTCTCGGTCTGCACGGCGGCAAACCAGTTGCGGTTCTGCTTGGACCAGTCGCGCAGGTACAGGTCGCCGGTCATGGTGGTGGCCAGCTCCTGCGCCACCTGCGGCGCACGTTGCATGTCCTGCAGCTTAAGCCGCACGCCGGACGGGCCATTCTGGCGGAACAGCACTTCGGCGTCCTCCATGTTGACCAGCGCCAGCGCACTGTCGAACTCATAGTGCCCCGACGAGAACACGCCAACCACGGTGAACTGCTTGAGCCGTGGCAGGATGCCGGCCGGCGTGATGGTGCCTTGCGGCGCCACCAGCGTGACCTTGTCGCCAACCCGCACGCCCAGCGCATTGGCCAGTTCGCTGCCCAGCGCGATATCAAAGCCGCCCGGCACCAGCGCGTTCATGCTGCCCGCGCGGAACTGGCTGCCGATGTCTGACACCTTGGGTTCCTGGGCCGGGTCCACGCCACGCAGCAGTACCCCGCGCACGGCGTCGTCGCGCGTCAGCATGGCCTGCGCCGCCACATATGGCGCGGCACCCACCACTTCCTTGTTGCGCTCGGCTTCGCCAGCGGTTTTCTGCCAGTCCTGCAACGGACCGGCCCCGATGACTTCGATATGCGAAAGCACCGACAGCATGCGGTCGCGTACTTCCTTCTGGAAACCGTTCATGACCGACAGCACGACGATCAGCGCCGCCACGCCCAGCGCGATGCCGAGCATCGAGATCATCGAAATGAACGAAATGAACGTATTGCGGCTGGCGCGCTTGCTTGCGCGGGTATATCGCCAGCCGATCTGCCACTCGTAAGGAAAGTTCAAGAGGAGTCCTGTAGTTCTGGAAACGCGTCGGCGCCCTGGCTTGCCGCCACGGGTGACGGAAAACTGGCGCCGGCCAGCCGGAAGTTTACAATCTCGTCAACCATGATGACGCACCTGACCCTGATTGTGCCTTTTTCCGTCCCGCCTGGCGCCGGCGACGACGCCACGGACGATGTCGTCCCTGGCGCGCTGCTGCGCCAGTTGGAGTTGCCCGCGCTCGGAAAGTTGCTGACGCGCGCCACGCCGGGACCCCGCGAAACGCACGACGACCCCTATCTGCGCACGCTGCCGCAGGAGCGCTGGCTGGCCGGCCGCGCCGGTTTGGACACCCTGCAGGTGCCGACTGCGCCCTTTATGCGCCTGGCCGACCATGCCGCCGGCTCCCCGGCGGATCCGGCGCCCGAGGCGGGCTGGGCCTGCCTGCAGCCAGTGCATATCCATGCCGCGCGCGACCACCTGGTGCTGATGCACCCCGACCAGCTCGACATCCGTGCCGAGGAGTCCGACGCCTTGCGCGCCGCCATTGCCGACCTGTTGGTCGAATCCGGCATCGGGCTCGATGCACCGCACCCGGCGCGCTGGTATCTGCCCGCAGACACCTTTGGCGACCTGCTCGCCACCACGCCGGTACGGGCCACGGGCCGCAATATCGACATCTGGATGCAGGCCGGCCCGCGTGCCCGTGACTGGCGCCGGCTGCAGAACGAGATCCAGATGACCTGGCACGCCCACCCGGTCAACGAAGCGCGCGAGGCCGACGGCCGCCTGCCGGTCAACTCGGTCTGGCTGCATGGCGGCGGCATGGCCGGCAAGGTGGCCAAGCTGGCCGACACGGTACTGACCGACGATCCGTTCCTGACCGGCCTGGCACTGGCCGGCGGCAGCCAGGTCGGTGCGCAGCCGGCGCGTTTTGCCGATGCCGGCAATGCCAACGGCACCGTGCTGACGATGCTCGACAGTGCCACCGAAGCGCATATCGCCGCCGACTGGGGCCTGTGGCTCGACCGGATGCACACGCTCGATGCCGAATGGTTCCAGCCGGTGCTCGATGCGCTGACCGCGGGTCAGATCCAGTCGGTCACGCTGGTGCTGGGTGGCGAGAACCACTTTGCCGAGTTCAACGTGACACGTGCCGACCTGCGCAAGTTCTGGCGTGGCATGGGTACGCGTGGCGACTGGCGCGCACTGCTCTCGAACCTGGCCATGGCCGCCTGAGCCGAACCGAATACAGGACCTACCATGACCCGGATTGCCATCCGCTCCTATTCCGATGACCACGCGGGCGTGCTGGCCGCAGCCGGCCTGCATCCCACGCTGGCACGCATCCTGTCGGCACGCGGCGTGCTGCACCCGTCCGAGCTGGCCACCGACCTGCCGGAACTGATACCGCCCGCGGCGATGAAAGGCATCGGCCACGCCGCCGCATACCTGGCCGACGCGATTGCCGCCAACCGCAAGCTGCTGATCGTGGCCGACTACGACTGCGACGGCGCCACGGCCTGCGCCGTGGGTGTGCGCGGCCTGCGCATGCTCGGCGCGCGCGTGGACTACATCGTGCCGAACCGCTTCGAGTACGGCTACGGCCTGACGCCCGAAATCGTCGCACTGGCCGCGCAGCAACAGCCCGATGTGATCGTCACGGTCGACAACGGCATCGCCAGTGTCGATGGCGTGGCGGCAGCCAATGCACGCGGCATCGACGTGGTGGTGACCGATCACCACCTGCCGGGCGCCGAATTGCCCGATGCCGCGGTGATCGTGAACCCGAACCAGCCGGGGTGCGAATTCCCGAGCAAGAACCTGGCTGGCGTGGGCGTGATGTTCTACGTGCTGCTGGCGCTGCGCGCGGAACTGCGCAGCCGCGGCGTGTACACGCCGGCCACGCAGCCGCCGTTGCAAACGCTGCTCGACCTGGTGGCGCTGGGCACCGTAGCCGACGTGGTCAAGCTCGACACCAACAACCGTATCCTGGTGGCACAGGGCCTCAAGCGCATGCGCGCGGGGCGCATGCACCCGGGCGTGGCAGCGCTGTTCCGCGCTGCCGGCCGCGAGGCGGCGCGCGCCAATACGTTCGACCTCGGCTTCGGACTCGGGCCGCGCCTCAATGCGGCGGGACGGCTGGCCGACATGTCGCTGGGCATTGAATGCCTGCTGACCGACGACGCCAACCGCGCATGGGAAATCGCCCAGGAACTGGACGGCATGAACCGTGAGCGACGCGATATCGAGGCGGGCATGCAACAGGAGGCACTACAGATCCTGGAGCAGCCGCTGGCCGGGCTGGACCCGGCGTCGCGCTTCACGATCAGCGTGTTCCACGAGACCTGGCACCAGGGCGTGATCGGCATCGTGGCCTCGCGGCTCAAGGAAAAATTCCACCGCCCGACCATTACGTTCGCGCCGGGCGACGAAGAGCACGTCAAGGGCTCGGGCCGCTCGATTCCGGGATTCCACCTGCGCGACGCGCTGGACCTGGTGTCCAAGCGCCATCCGGGCCTGCTGGTGAAGTTCGGCGGCCATGCCATGGCAGCCGGCCTGACCGTGCGCGCCAAGGATTTCGATACGTTCGTGGCGGCCTTCGAAGCAGTGGGGCGCGAATGGCTCAACGAGGAACAACTGGCGCGCGTGATCGAAACCGATGGCGACATCGACGACGGCTGCTTCAGCCCGGAATTCGTCACGCTGCTCGAAGGCCACGTCTGGGGCCAGGGCTTTCCGCCGCCCACGTTCTCAGGTGAGTTCGAGGTACTGCGCCAGACCGTGCTCAAGGGCAAGCACCTGAAGCTGCAACTCGGACGCGGCAGCCAGCGCTTCGACGCGATCTGGTTCAACCACGCCGACGCGCTGGATGGCGCAAGCGCACTGGTGGCCTACCGGCTCGACAACAACACGTTCAACGGCGTGACACGCGTACAACTGGTGGTGGAACACGCGCAGTAACGTAGTGCGTGTGTGTGTTCTCTCCCCTCTCCCGCGCGCGGGAGAGGGGTTGGGGGAGAGGGCATGAGGTTCTGCTTGCCACAGTCGCTATTTGAACCGCTGGCCCTCTCCCCCTGCCCCTCTCCCGCCATGCGGGCGAGGGGAGCAAACCAGCAGGGTCGTTTCAGCGTGACGGCAGATAATTCGCCGGATTCATTGGCTTGCCGTTGCCGCGCACTTCGAAATGCAGTTCGCTGGCATTGGTCATGCTGCCGATGTCTTGCCCGGCCGCGACGCGCGCGCCTTCCTTTACCAGGGTCTTGTCGAGGTTGCCGTACACGGTCAGCCAGTCGTCGTTGTGCTTGACGATGACAAGCTGGCCATAGCCGCGCAGCGTGCCGACGTGGATCGCCCAACCCGCGGCAGCGGCGCGCACCGTGCCGCCGGCTGGCACCTCGATGCGCAGGCCCTTTTCGGCCGGCGGTGCATAGCGGCCCGTGATGCGGCCATCGGCCGGCCACTGCAGGCTGATCGCGCTGGCGGGTGGCTTCGACGGCGTGGTGTCCGGGCTGCGGGCGGGCGTGTCCACGACGGCAGGCTTGTCGGCAGCCTTGGCGGCCGACAGCCCGGCTCCAGCCGGTGGCTTGACGCGAATCAACTGCCCGACTTCAATCTGGTTGCTGTCGGGCAGGTTGCTCCAGCGCGACAGTTCCGCCACCGAGCGGTTGTGGCGCCGGGCAATCGAATACAGCGTATCGCCGCGCTCGACGCGGTAGTAGCCTTCGGGTGCCGGCTCGCTCGGCACGGTGCCGCAGGCGGCCAGCAGCGCGGCCATGGAAAGCGCGGCCAACCGGCCCAGCGCGCGGCGGCGGTACCCGCCCGTTCTATCGTGGTGTGCTGTCATGCGTCCGGTAATGCTCCTGATCGTGGGCGCTATTGTCGCCCAAGTCGCGCAAAGTCTTGCAATAGACCGTTCGCAACTCGAACAGTTCGCACGCATTGTGCGGGCAGCGGGCCGATCCGGTCCGGAAATGCTGCGCCGATCCGCTATAATTCAACGTTTTTCAAGCGCAGGAATCTCAATTTCAATGGAAGCAGAACGCCTCAACGCCATCTCCGGTGCCATCTCCGATCTCCGTTCGCGAACGGAAGATCTACGGGGGTATCTTTGACTACGATGTCAAAGAAAACCGCCTAGACGAAGTCAACGGACTGCTGGAAGACCCTGCGGTCTGGAACAACCCCAAGCGCGCCCAGGACCTGGGCAAGGAAAAGAAGGCCCTGGAAGCCGTCGTGCAGACGCTCGGCAAGCTCACCGACGACCTCAGCGGCACGGACGAGCTGTTCGAACTCGCGCGCGAGGAAGGTGACGACGAGACGCTCGAATCGATCGAAACGGACGTGCAGGGCTTCGAGGCCATCGTCGCGGACATGGAATTCCGCCGCATGTTCTCGGGCGAGATGGACCAGGCCAATGCGTTCATCGACATCCAGGCCGGCGCCGGCGGTACCGAGGCGTGCGACTGGGCCTCGATGCTGCTGCGCCAGTACCTGAAGTACTGCGAGCGCAAGGGCTTCAAGGCCGAGGTGCTGGAAGAGTCCGAAGGCGACGTGGCCGGCATCAAGAGCGCGACGATCAAGATCGAAGGCGAATACGCTTTCGGTTACCTGCGCACGGAAACCGGCGTGCACCGCCTGGTGCGCAAGTCGCCGTTCGATTCGTCGGGCGGGCGCCATACGTCGTTCTCGTCGGTGTTCGTCTACCCCGAGGTGGATGAGTCGTTCGAAGTGGAAGTCAACCCGGCCGACCTGCGTGTGGACACGTACCGCGCATCGGGTGCCGGTGGCCAGCACATCAACAAGACCGATTCGGCCGTGCGTATCACGCATATTCCGACCGGTATCGTCGTGCAGTGCCAGAACGACCGTTCGCAGCACCGCAACCGTGCCGAAGCCATGTCGATGCTGAAGTCACGCCTGTACGAGCATGAGATGCGCAAGCGCCAGGCCGAGGCCGACAAGCTCGAAGCCGGCAAGACCGATGTGGGTTGGGGCCACCAGATCCGCTCGTACGTGCTGGACCAGAGCCGCATCAAGGACCTGCGCACCAATGTGGAAATGTCCAACACGCAGAAGGTGCTCGACGGCGATCTCGATCCGTTCATCGAGGCCAGCCTGAAACAGGGCCTGTAAGCGCCGCAAGACCTGCGACAGACCCGCGAGGTAACGCCGCGCCAATGTCTCGATGCATTGGCGCGGCGTTACCGCAACGACCCAGCCATCCACCCGAAGCCGTTTCACAGAACAAGGTCCACCTCATGACCACCGGAACGCCCCGCTCCACCCACCTCTACATCGTCACCGGCTCCTCGCGCGGCCTGGGCGCGGCACTCGTGCGTGCGCTGCTCAAGCCGGGCAACCGCGTCATTGCTGTAGCCCGCAGCCGCAACACCGAACTCGAAGCCGAAGCAACGGCCAGCGGTGTGCCGGTAGCCTGGCACCTGCAGGATCTGTCGCAGCCGGGCCCTTCGGCCGGCTGGCTGGCCAGCGTGCTCGAGGCCGTGGACGATGCGCCGGCCAGCGTGACGCTGGTCCTGAACGCAGGCGTGGTGGAACCGATCGGCCCGATCACCGAGCTCCATGAGAATTCGCTGGTTCCGCATCTGCAGACCAACCTGGTCACGCCGATGACGATGACGGGCGCGTTTATCGAAGGCAGCGCGCGCTTCGATTGCCCGCGCAAGGTGCTGGCGATCTCGTCGGGCGCGGCACGCAATCCGGTACCGGGCTGGAGCGCGTACTGTGCCGGCAAGGCTGGCCTGGACATGTTCATCCGCTCGGTCAACGCCGAGTACGCGGGCCTGCCCGACGGGCGCGCGGTACGCGCCGTGGCACTGGCTCCGGGCGTGGTGGATACCGGCATGCAGGAAACCATCCGCGGCGCCGATTTCGCGCAGGTGCAGCGCTTCCGCGACCTCAAGGCCAACGACCAGCTGGCATCGCCGGTGGACGTTGCCCAACGTATCGTCACCTATCTCGACCGCGCCGATTTCGGCAAGACCGAACTCGACGACATTCGCAACTATTGAACCGACTGACGCGCGGGGCCCGCTCCGCGCGACCGAATCCCACATCATGACTGAACCGACCCGCACGCCAGCCGGCACGCCTGCCGCAGAAGCGCCTGCCGTAGACGAGAACAAGATCATCGCTGAGCGGCGCGAGAAATTGCAGGCCCTGCGCGAGCAAGGCATTGCCTTCCCCAACGACTTCCGTCCGACACACCAGGCCGGCGCCCTGCACGCCCAATATGGCGAGACCGACCAGGCAACGCTGGAAGCGAGCCCGGTTGAAGTGTCCATCGCCGGCCGCATGATGCTCAAGCGCGTGATGGGCAAGGCCAGCTTTGCCACCGTGCAGGACGGCAGCGGCCAGATCCAGTTCTACATCACGCGCGACAAGGTGGGCGAGGATGTCTACGCCGCGTTCAAGCATTGGGACCTGGGCGACATCATCAGCGCGCGTGGCGAGCTGTTCCGCACCAACAAGGGCGAACTGTCGGTACAGGTGCGCGAACTGCGCCTGCTGTCGAAGAGCCTGCGCCCGCTGCCGGACAAGTTCCACGGCCTGGCCGACCAGGAAACCAAATACCGCCAGCGTTATGTGGACCTGATCGTCTCGCCTGAAACGCGCGACACGTTCCGCGCCCGCACCAACGCCATGTCGTCGCTGCGCCGCCATATGGCCGATGCAGGCTTCATGGAAGTGGAAACGCCGATGCTGCACCCGATTCCGGGCGGCGCGGCAGCCAAGCCGTTCATCACGCACCACAACGCGCTGGACATGCAGATGTTCCTGCGCATCGCGCCCGAGCTCTACCTGAAGCGCCTGATCGTGGGCGGCTTCGAGCGCGTGTTCGAGATCAACCGCAACTTCCGTAACGAAGGGGTGAGCCCGCGCCACAACCCCGAGTTCACGATGATGGAGTTCTACGCGGCCTACACGGACTACCGCTGGCTGATGGACTTCACCGAGAACCTGATCCGCCAGGCGGCAATCGACGCGCGCGGCAGCGCCACGCTGACCTACCAGGACCGCGAACTGGACTTGTCGAAGCCGTTCCACCGCCTGACGATCTGCCAGGCGATCCAGAAGTTCGCACCGGAGTACACCGATGCGCAACTGGCCGATGCAGATTTCCTGCGTGGCGAACTGAAGGGCAAGTTCAAGATCAACACCGCCGCGCCGCAGTTCCTGAACGCGGGCCTGGGCACGCTGCAACTGGTGCTGTTCGAGGAAACCGCCGAATCGCAACTGTGGGAGCCGACCTTCATCGTCGACTACCCGGTTGAAGTGTCGCCGCTGGCGCGCGGTTCGGACACGCAGCCCGGCATCACGGAACGCTTCGAGCTGTTCATCACGGGTCGCGAGATCGCCAATGGCTTCTCGGAGCTCAACGATCCGGAAGACCAGGCTGAACGCTTCCGCAAGCAGGTCGAACAGAAGGATGCCGGCGACGAGGAAGCGATGTACTTCGATGCCGATTACATCCGCGCGCTCGAGTACGGCATGCCTCCGACCGGCGGCTGCGGCATCGGCATCGACCGCCTGGTGATGCTGCTGACCGATAGCCCGAACATCCGCGACGTGATCCTGTTCCCGCATCTGCGCCGGGAAGATTGAACGGCTTCTGCAGCAACGCGGTGCAATTCGCGATCTTTCGTTGATTGAACCGCTGACCCTCTCCCCCAGCCCCTCTCCCGCGTGCGGGAGAGGGGAGCTTTCAGCAGCAAGTGTTACATCATCGCTGCGCTTTCCCTCCGCACTCATCCAACACACTGATTTTCATAGGTTTTCTGGGCTACAGATCCTTACAAAATCAAACGGATTTCATTCGCCGATTCAGACAGACTTGAGATATCCGCTGCGCAACACGCAGTGAATCTGGAGAACAACAAATGTCTGGTCCGCAAACCCTTCCTACCCTGCCGCCATCGCGTCGCCTGCATCCGCTGCTGGGTGCGGCTGCCGTGGCCGTGGTAGTTGCCAGCCTGACCGCAGTAGCCGCTGTTACGGGCGTATTGCCGCTCGGCAATGCCACACAGGGCACGCGCGATGCCGGCCCGCAGTACAGCACCACGCAATCCACCGCACCCATGACCAGCCAGGCCCCGGCTCCGGGATCCACTACCCGCCCGCCGGCCTATGAGAGCCAGCAGGCCCAGGTGCAACCGCAGGCTGAACCCCGGCCCGCCGCAGCGCCGAGCCATACGGCCGGACACGTGACGGGCGTGCAGGTAGTGGAAGCAGAGAAGCCTACCAGTGGGCTCGGCGCGGTCGGTGGCGCGGTAGTGGGCGGCCTGCTCGGCAACCAGATCGGCAACGGCAATGGCCGGATTCTGGGTACCGTGGCCGGTGCGGCAGCGGGCGGTTTCGGCGGCAATTACGCCGAGAAGAAGCTGAATACCAACAAGTCGTACCGCGTCAGCGTGAAGATGGACGATGGCTCGCGCCGCACCTTCACTTACCAGAACCCTCCGGGAGTTGATGTGGGCCAGCGCGTGCACCTGGAGCGCGGGGTGCTCGTAACCGGCTGACACAGGCCGACACACTCAAAACCGCACGAAATATTCCGCGTTACCAAGCACACACAGAAGGCCGGCATTTTGCCGGCCTTCGTGGTTATGATGGCCTACTACGCGTATCTCCCGCGCCAATCGGCCAATCATGCAACCTGAAATCGCCTTTTCCAGATCGCAGCGCCTGTGCGCGAAGGTTTGCGTGACTGCATTGCTGTTGGGTACGTCAATATGGTCGACGACGGTGCGCGCGCAGGAAGCACTGGTACTGGGCGGACTGCAACGCACCGATACCGGCGGCGAAACCAGCTATGGCTATGCCTATAGCTACCAGCACAACCTGGCCGAAAACTGGTATGCCTCGTTCACGTACCTGAACGAGGGTCATGTCACGAATCACCATCGGGATGGCCACAGCGTACAGCTATGGTGGCGCTATCCATTTGCCGACCGGCACTTCAACCTGGCGGTCGGCGCCGGTCCCTACCGCTATTTCGACACTACCGATCGCAACGCCGATGGCAGTTCCGACGACCACCATGGCTGGGGCCTGCTGGCCAGCGTGTCGGCTACCTGGTATGTCAACGGTGGGCCGTGGATGGTACAGGCACGCTACAACCGCACGCAAACGCCGTCGAGCATCAAGACCAATACCTTGCTGGTCGGCGTCGGCTACCAGCTCGATCGCGGCGACCGGGGCGGGCCTGTGGTGCCCCCACCATCGCGCACTGACAAGGTCACGCAGAATGAGCTGACGGTGTTCCTGGGCCAGACCATCGTGAACACCTTCGACTCGCAGACGTCATTTGCCAAGGCTGTCGAGTATCGGCGCGGACTGGCCCGCTATGTGTCGGGCACGCTGAGCTATATCAATGAGGGGGAGAACTCTGCCCTGCGTCGCAATGGCTTGGCCGCGCAGCTATGGCTTGAACGTGCGTTCTTCGGCGATGCGTTGACGCTCGGCGTGGGCGCCGGGCCCTACTATGCGATCGATCTCAGCGAACGCGGCCGCAGCGGAACAGACGACCCTTCACGCTGGTCGGGCCTGCTGACGATGTCGGCAAGCTACCGCATCAGCCAGCACTGGCTGGCACGGGTATCGTGGAATCGGACGGTGACGGGATATGACCGGGACACGGATGTGTTCCTGGCAGGTGTGGGATACCGGTTCTGATATCCACCTTTCTCTCCCGCAGCGGCGGGAGAGAAAGAAAGCCTTGTGCAGGCTTGTACAGACTTACGCGGCTTCCTCGATCCAGGCAGCCTGGATGGCCTCGAGGATCTTCTCGCCCGAACGCTCGGGCAGGTCGCTGAAACCGTCGAGTTCCAGCACCCACTGGCGCAGTTGCGTGAAACGCACCATCACCGGATCGACATCAGGAAACTTGTCGTACAGTGCGGCGGCGATATCGTAGGTATCGGTCCATTTCATGGCTTAGTGACCTTCCTTGGCATGATTGATCGTGTACTTCGGAATCTCGACGGTCAGGTCGGTGTCGGCCACCAGTGCCTGGCACGACAGCCGCGACTTGGGCTCCAGCCCCCACGCCTTGTCGAGCAGGTCTTCCTCTTTCTCTTCGGCGTCCTCGAGCGAGTTGAAGCCCTCGCGCACCACCACGTGACACGTGGTGCAGGCGCACGATTTCTCGCACGCATGCTCGATGTTGATATTGTTGTTCAGCAGCGCGTCGCAAATGCTGGTACCGGTGCTGGCTTCGAACACAGCGCCTTCGGGACACAACTCGACGTGTGGCAAAACGATGATCTGTGGCATTTCTATCCTGTTCTCTCTGAAGCAGCAGCGGCGCTCAGCCGAGCTCCTGCACCTTCTTGCCGGCCAGTGCGCTCTTGATCGAGCGGTCCATGCGGCGTGCGGCGAATTCATCGGTACCGTGCGACAACTGCTCCACGGCGGCCTTGATCGCGTGATGATCTTCACCGCCGGCAATCTCGCGCACCTTGCCGATCAGCGCATCGACGGCTACGCGCTCGTCGGGTGACAGCAGATCGCCATCGACGTCCAGCGCACGCGTGGTGGCTTCGACCAGACGCTCGGCCTCGACGCGTTCCTCGGCCAGCGCGCGACTCTTCATGTCGTGTTCTGCCTCGCGGAAGCTCTCCTGCAGCATGCGCGCGATATCGTCGTCGGCCAGACCGTATGACGGCTTGACCGACACCGAGGCTTCCACGCCCGAATTGGTCTCGCGGGCAGACACCGAGAGCAGGCCATCCGCATCGACCTGATAGGTCACGCGAATGCGTGCCGCACCTGCCACCATCGGCGGAATGCCACGCAGCTCGAAGCGCGCGAGCGAACGGCAATCGCTGGCCAGTTCGCGCTCGCCTTGCAGCACGTGAATGGCCATGGCGGTCTGGCCGTCCTTGAACGTGGTGAATTCTTGCGCGCGCGCCACGGGAATCGTGCTGTTGCGCGGGATGATCTTCTCGACCAGCCCACCCATGGTCTCCACGCCCAGCGACAGCGGGATCACGTCGAGCAGCAGCCAGTCGTCGCCCGGAGCATGATTGCCGGCCAGCAGGTTGGCCTGCATCGCGGCACCGAGCGCCACTACCTTGTCCGGATCGAGGTTGGTCAGCGGCTGCTGGCCAAAGTACTCGCCCACGGCCTTGCGGATGGCCGGCATGCGCGTGGCACCGCCCACCAGCACCACACCTTTCACGTCGTCAGGGGTCACGCCAGCGTCGCGCAGCGCCTTGCGCACCGGCGCCAGCGTCTTCTGCACGAGGTTGGAGGTGATCCCGATAAAAGTTTCCGCGTCCAGGGGCAAGTGCACGATCTCGCCGCTCGTCAGCACGGCGTCGATGACCGTGCTGTCGCTGGACGACAGCGCTTCCTTGGCCGCGCGCGAACGCACCATCAGCAAACGCGTGTCTTCGGCCGACAACGGCTGCAGGCCGGCTTGCTCGACGATCCAGCACAGCAGGCGCTGGTCGAAATCGTCGCCGCCAAGCGCGGAATCGCCGCCAGTCGACATCACCTCGAACACGCCCTTGGTCAGCTTGAGCACCGAGATATCGAACGTGCCGCCACCAAGGTCGTACACCGCGTAGATACCTTCGGCGGCGTTGTCGAGACCGTAGGCAATCGCGGCCGCGGTCGGCTCGTTGAGCAGGCGCAGCACATCGAGCCCGGCCAGTTGCGCCGCATCCTTGGTGGCCTGGCGTTGCGCGTCGTCGAAGTACGCGGGCACCGTGATCACGGCACCGACCAGGTCATCGCCCAGTGAATCCTCGGCGCGCTGGCGCAGCGTGGCCAGGATCTCGGCGGACACCTCGACCGGGCTCTTGATGCCGGCCGCGGTCTTCAGCTGCAACATGCCCGGCGCATCGACAAAGTCGTACGGGCTATGCTCGATATTGGCCACGTCGCGCAGGCCACGGCCCATGAAGCGCTTGGCCGAGATGATCGTGTTCTTGGGGTCGCGCACCGCCTCGTCCTGGGCCTTGTAGCCAATGTGCGCGGTGCCGTTGGGCAGGTAGCGCACCACTGACGGCAGCAACGCGCGGCCACTTTCGTCGGGCAGGACTTCGGGAATGCTGTTGCGCACGGCCGCCACCAGCGAATTGGTGGTGCCGAGGTCGATACCGACTGCCAGCCGGCGCTGATGCGGCGCCGGGGACATGCCGGGTTCTGAAATCTGGAGCAGTGCCATGGGAATCTTCTAATCTTCGAGTCGATCGATCGCCTCGCTGGCGTCGTGCTCGATCTTCTCGATAAACATCAGCTGGCGTGCCGCGGCGCCGGCGGCATCGTTGTCGCCCGCGTCGAGCAGCGCGCCCAGCGCCGCGTGGCGTTCGCGCTTTTCCTGGCGCAGGCTGCGCAGCAGGCCGTCGAGCTGGTCCACCGCGCGCGCCTCTACCGCATCCTGCAACGCCTCGCGCCATTCCATCTGCTGCATCAGGAAGGCCGGCGCCATCGCCGTATTGCTTTCGGCCTGGATATCGACACCGCGCAGGTGCAGCAGGTAGATCGCGCGCTTCAACGGCTGGCGCAGCGTGCGGTAGGCCTCGTTGGCATGCGCGGCCCACTGCATGGCCACGCGCCGTTCGGCATCGCCGGCATTGGCGAAGCGGTCGGGGTGCGCCTGCGACTGGACCGTGCGATAGGCCGCGTCCAGCGCGGCCTCGTCCACTTCATAACGGGCAGGCAGCCCGAACAGCGAAAAGAAATCGTCTTTCAAAGCGCGTCTTTCAAAAGCTTTCCCAACAAAAAGGAGCGGCCATGCCGCCCCTTGTCGTGTTGCCGCGCCCCGCTTTGAAACAACGCGGGCGCGGCACAGGCCGTCAGACCCGGAACGACTCGCCGCAGCCGCACTCGTCCTTGACGTTCGGATTGTTGAACTTGAAGCCTTCGTTCAATCCCTCGCGTGCGAAATCGAGTTCGGTACCGTCGATATATGCCAGGCTCTTCGGATCCACGATCACCTTGATGCCATGCGACTCGAATACCTGGTCTTCTGGCTGAACCTCGTCCACATACTCGAGCTTGTACGCCAGGCCCGAGCAGCCGGTGGTCTTCACGCCCAGGCGCAGGCCCAGGCCCTTGCCGCGACGTTCCAGGTAGCGGGCGACGTGCTTCGCCGCCTTTTCGGTCATTGTGATCATCTTTGCCTTGCTGTCGAACGCCACGCGCGGCGGATCCCACCGCACGCAGCCACACCAACCATCTGAAGCGGAACGCGCCTGTCAGGCAGCCTTCTGCTCGGCACCGCCGTGCTTCTTCTTGTAATCCTCGACGGCCGCCTTGATGGCATCTTCCGCCAGGATCGAGCAGTGGATCTTCACCGGCGGCAGCGCCAGTTCCTCGGCGATCTGCGTGTTCTTGATTTCCAGCGCCTGGTCCACGGTCTTGCCCTTGACCCATTCGGTCACCAGCGACGACGACGCGATGGCCGAGCCGCAACCGTAGGTCTTGAACTTGGCGTCTTCGATCACACCAGCTTCATTCACCTTGATCTGCAGCTTCATCACGTCGCCGCAGGCCGGGGCGCCGACCATGCCGGTACCCACCGCGTCGTCGTTCTTGTCGAAAGAACCGACATTGCGCGGATTTTCATAGTGGTCGAGAACCTTGTTGCTGTAAGACATTTTGGCTACCTCTGACGAATCTTTATGGGGTTTTTCTTGTTGCTGCGGGCTGCGTTCAGTGCGCGGCCCACTGGATCGAATTCAGGTCGACGCCATCCTTGAACATTTCCCACAGCGGCGACAGGTCGCGCAGCTTGCCGATCTTGTTCTTGAGCAGCTCGACGGTGTAGTCGACCTCGGCTTCGGTCGTGAAACGGCCGACCGTGAAGCGGATCGAGCTATGCGCCAGCTCGTCGTTGCGGCCCAGGGCGCGCAGCACGTACGACGGCTCCAGCGAGGCCGAGGTGCAGGCCGAGCCCGACGACACGGCCACGTCCTTGATGGCCATGATCAGCGACTCGCCTTCGACGAAGTTGAAGCTGACATTGAGGTTGTGCGGCACGCGATGTTCCATCGAACCGTTCAGGTACACCTCTTCCATCGACGACAGGCCATTCCACAGGCGGTCACGCAGCATGCGGATACGCTCGTTCTCGGTGGCCATTTCCTCGCGAGCCAGGCGGAACGCTTCGCCCATGCCGACGATCTGGTGCGTGGCCAGCGTGCCCGAACGCATGCCGCGCTCGTGGCCGCCACCGTGCATCTGCGCCTCGATGCGCACGCGCGGCTTGCGACGCACGTACAACGCGCCGATGCCCTTCGGACCATAGGTCTTGTGGGCCGAGAACGACATCAGGTCGCACTTGAGCGTGGCCAGGTCGATCTTGACCTTGCCGGTGGCCTGCGCGGCGTCGCAATGGAAGATGATGCCCTTCTCGCGGCAGATCTCGCCAATCTGTTCGACGTCCTGGATCACGCCGATCTCGTTGTTCACCAGCATCACCGACACCAGGATCGTGTCCGGGCGGATCGCCTGCTTGAACACATCCATGTCGATCAGGCCGTCATCCTTGACGTCGAGGTACGTGACCTCGAAGCCCTGGCGCTCCAGCTCACGCGTGGTGTCCAGCACGGCCTTGTGCTCGGTCTTCACGGTGATGATGTGCTTGCCCTTGCCCGAGTAAAAATTGGCCGCGCCCTTGATGCCAAGGTTGTCCGACTCGGTCGCGCCCGACGTCCACACGATCTCGCGCGGATCGGCGCCCACCAGTGCGGCGACCTGCTCGCGCGCCTCTTCCACCGCGCGCTCGGCATCCCAGCCATAGGCGTGGCTGCGCGAGGCCGGATTGCCGAACTGCTCGCGCAGGTACGGAATCATCTTGTCCGCCACGCGCGGGTCCACCGGCGTGGTGGCCGAGTAATCCATGTAGATCGGGAAATGTGGGGTGGTGCTCATCGTTATGACTGCCTTATAGGGGTCGCTTATTGCGTAATGCCTACCGATAGTTTAGTGCGGCTACTGCAACCTTGCTCAGGACTGCGCAAGGCTGAATACCGAATTGACCATGCGGGGGTGGGCGGGCTTTTCCTTTTTATCGGATTTGCCACGCGACACGGCCACCGGTTGCTGCGCGGCGTCTTCGCGCATGTCGCGCAACACAGCGGGCTGGCGCTCGCGTTGCTGGTCAACCAGGTTCTTCAGGGAGACGGAATCGAGATACTCGACCATTTTCTGGTTCAGCGTGGCCCACAGCTCGTGGGTCATGCAGCGACCAGTGCCTTCGTCTCCGTTACAATTGCCCTTTCCACCGCATTGGGTGGCGTCGAGCGGTTCGTCCACGGCGATGATGATGTCCGCCACCGTGACGTCCTCCGCCTTGCGCGCAAGGCTGTATCCACCGCCCGGGCCGCGCACGCTTTCCACGATCTCGTGACGGCGCAGCTTGCCGAACAGCTGCTCCAGGTAGGAGAGGGAAATCTTTTGCCGCTGGCTGATGCCTGCCAATGTGACAGGTCCCTGATCCTGGCGCATGGCCAGGTCGATCATGGCGGTTACCGCGAAACGGCCTTTGGTGGTCAGTCTCATGATGCTCGGGGAGGGAATACTTGAGAATTTCGCTCGAGTTTAAATATCCCGACTAAATCAGTCAAGTACCTCTTGCTGCAATGCAGTGTTCCGCCAGCTATAACGATGGGGTCGCGGCCGGGTTCGAGCCGGTCTTCTGGCGCGGTGGCACCAGCAACGACAACGGGTGCCGGAGGATGCGCCGGCGCACCGCGGCCACGAGTGCCTTGCGGTCGACCCGACGCAGATTGCGTGAGCGCAGCGCCATATAGAAGGCCAGCGCAAAACTCACCACCACGTTCAACACGCCCATCAGCGCAATGCCGGCCACTGCCAGCCACAACGCCGGCATGCGCAGCGCATCGAGCCCCAGCACCCCTATCGCGGTCCCCACCGAACCGGTGGAAAGCGTCACGTGCCGCACCTCGACATGGGGCCCGACAAAGCTCAGGATCTCCGGCCCCAGGCCCAGCAGGAACCCGAGCGAGACATTGGCCGTGATGCCTGACACATTGCGCTTCCAGAAATCGGCCATGCGCATCGCGCCATGCTGGCCGAAGACATAGCGTAGCCGCCGGTTATAGGCCATCACGTCATGGACGCGATGGAGCGCGAACCAGTTGTCGGCCCAGCCGGCAATCAGGCTCGACAACCAGAGCAGCACCCCGGTGAAGATCGCGTAGAACGGCGTGGGCCCGAGGATCGAGAACGACTCGATCGTGGCAATCGCCTTGGCCGGCGTGATCAGGTTGGTGTTGAGCAGCTTGGCCGCCAGCCACTGGATGATCAGCGCCACCGGAAACACCACTGACAGGTTGCCGAAGATCGCGGCCGCATTCGAGCGGATCATCGCGATCGTGTCGTCGACAAACAGCTCGCGCCCTTCGGGCCGCCCCACCCCGTCGAGCCGATGCGCGAGCGCGGGCCCGGTCATGGCCGGCTGCTTGGTAGCCAGCGTGAAGTGCGCGAAATGGATCGCCAGGAAGCTGCCCGCGTAGTTCAGCGACGCCAGGAAGCCCTCGACGAACTTGTCGAGATGCAGGCCGTAGATCAGGAACTTCAGGTAGACCGTCAGCACGGTCACGAGTCCGCCACCGGCAGCCGCGCGCATCAGTTCGCCATATTCCTTGCGGTCGCGCGTGATGTAGTGCTCGCCAGTCTCGGCCGAACGCTCCACGACCTTGCGCGCCAGTTGCGCGAACGATGTGCCCAGCAGATGGCCGACACTGCGCCGGGCCTGGGTGGAACGGATCAGCTCGGCAACCAGGTGCGCGTGGCGCTCGTGATGCGACGGATCGACCCATGCGTTGAGCAGCAGGTCGATACGCGCCAGGCGGGCCTTCATCCGCTCGATCTGGAACACTACCTCGACCGATACGCCATTTTCCTCGAGGTCCTCGTAGACCTGGCGCGCCGCCGTCAGGCAGCCATCGAGCAAGGCGCGCAGATAGTTCAGGCGGTGCCCGAATACTTCATCGGTGTGCGTCAGCCCTTCTTCACACAAGGCCGCGACGGCCGTATCGAGCCGGAAGAATGGCGTCTCCTCCACGCGCCCGTGCAGACGCGAACGTATCGCCTGGCTGAGCCCGGTTGCCTTGACCTGGCTGACCAGCACCTGAATGCTGGTCAGCAGCGCGGCCTCCCGCGCCGTGCGGAAGCGCTCGGCGCCTTCTTCGGCTCCGGCCAGCACCGCGCCAGCCAGCCGTTCGACAAGTTCCTTGTCCAGCGCATCGACCCAGGCCGCATCGTTCTCGTCGAGGAAAACCTGCGCGAACAGCCCGGCCATATCGCCGCGATTCGGTGGAGGCGGCAGAAAATGGGCCTGCAGCCGGTCAAGCATCTCGCTCCAGATACCGGGGTGGGAGGCCACGCCGGTATCGCAGAACAATGAGGTGGGATCGTTATCGCGCACGATCGATCGTACGGTGCGCGCGAATGATTCGGCCCAATCCGGATGCCGCGCCAGCACCTGCAGCAGGTAGCGCAGGCGTACGTGCGCGGGATAGCTGCGTGCGCCGGACACCTCGTCAGCGGGCTCGCCGCCGAGCTGACCGTCGCGTCGCAGCCAGTAACCAAGTTCGATCAGCCACGCATTGCGGTCTGCCAGCGGCGCCTCGGCGTCGGCCGCGGCCAGGATGGTATCGAGTTGCAGGCTGGCATTGCGAGATTCGCGCCACTTGCGCCATTTGTGGAACAGCGAACGCACCATCAGGCCAACTTCTGCTTGAGCACGTCGACCAGGCCGTCGCAGGCATCCTCGATATAGTCGAGCACGCGCTCGAAGCCATCGCCCTCGCCGTAGTAGGGATCGGGCACTTCGTCGGCCCGGTGGTGCGTGGCGAAGCTCATCAGCAGGCGCAGGCGGTCCGGGCTGACCTCGGGATGCAGCCGGTGCAGCGCCGACAGATTGGCGTGGTCCATCGCCAGCACCAGGTCAAAGCGCTCGAGATCGGCCCGGCCCACCTGCCGCGCACGCAGCGCGGACAGGTCGTAGCCGCGCTGCAGCGCGTGGCGCTGGCTGCGCGCGTCCGGTGCACGGCCCACGTGATAGTCATGCGTGCCGGCCGAATCCAGCTCGACACGATCGGTCAGGCCCGCGGCCTGCAGTTTGGCGCGCAGGACACCCTCCGCCGTCGGGGAACGGCAGATATTGCCCATGCAGCACATCAGGATTGCGTATTTTTTCATCGGCGCCGATTTTACCGCCCGAAGGCCATCCGCAAAACTGACGCCGTGCAAGCCAACGCTAGAGTTGCTCCGCGAGTAGCTTGCCGCGCGCGAATCCGGCGACCTCGGCCTCCTCGGGCGTCTTGTAGTGTTCAGTGGGTGGGGCCGTTTCGACGAGCGTGCCGGCCGCGCGGATATTCGTCCCCTTGCGGCAGACCCGTACGGTGTAGTCCCATTCGATCGGTGAACGAGGTTTCACCAGCACCTGGATCTCGTGCGTTTCGTAAACCTTCTTCTTCCACTCGCTGCTATAGGCCATTCGTTGTCTCCTGGCCGGCTGTGTCTTATACCAACCCCAGGCCCGGGCTAGTTCACTTCGCCGGCATCTATGGTACGCATGGCTTCGGCTTCAGCCAGGGCAAGCGCTGCCTCTGGCGTTTCTGCCGCGCCGGTCTCTGTTTCAAACGTCGGTCCGCCCGGTTCGCCAAACGCATCGGCAATGGTCAACACCCCGGCAAAACCACCGCCCGCATGCGGAATTGCGCGGGCCACGACTGCATAACCACCATATTCGAACTGTGTCACCATGGCACGCTCCTGGTCGGTAATCGGGCGCCCTGCGCGTGGCGGGCTGCCCAATCACTATAGGATGCCGTGGCGCAACATGCGCACCGCGTGCCGCTCGGGAAAATCCTCAGCTTGACGGCGGAAGCAGATGGTCGCCCTCGGCACTCGCGCCAAACACCTGGGCACGCAGCTTGGCCAGCTGGTCGCGCACCTGTGCGGCCTTCTCGAACTCCAGGTTCTTGGCATGGTCGAGCATCTGCTTCTCCAGGCGCTTGATCTCCTTGGCCACCTGCTTCTCGCTCATGTCCTCGTATTTCGCCCGCTCGGCGGCGGCGCTCAGTTCGGCCTTGACCTCGTCGGCGTCGTACACGCCATCGATAATGTCCTTGATGCGCTTGACCACGCCACGCGGCGTAATGCCGTGCGCTTCGTTGTGCGCCATCTGCTTCGCGCGGCGCCGCTCGGTCTCCTGGATCGCGACCTTCATCGAGTCGGTCATGCGGTCGCCGTAGAGGATGGCGGTGCCATTGACGTTACGTGCCGCGCGCCCGATGGTCTGGATCAGCGAGCGTTCCGCGCGCAGGAAACCCTCCTTGTCGGCATCGAGAATGGCCACAAGCGACACTTCGGGGATATCGAGGCCCTCGCGCAGCAGGTTGATGCCCACCAGCACATCGAACGTACCGAGGCGCAGGTCACGGATGATCTCCACGCGTTCCACGGTATCGATATCCGAATGCAGGTAGCGCACCCTGATGCCGTTTTCCGACAGGAACTCGGTCAATTGTTCGGCCATGCGCTTGGTCAGCGTGGTCACCAGCACGCGCTCGTTGACCTTCAGCCGCTCATGAATCTCACTGAGCAGATCATCGATCTGCGTGGTAGCCGGGCGTACGTGGATGATCGGGTCGACCAGGCCGGTCGGACGCACCACCTGCTCCACCACCTGCCCCGCATGTTCCTTCTCGTAGTTGGCCGGCGTGGCCGTGACAAATACAGCCTGGCGCATCTTGCGCTCGTATTCGTCGAACTTGAGCGGCCGGTTGTCCAAGGCCGAAGGCAGCCGGAAGCCATACTCGACGAGCGTGGTCTTGCGCGCGCGGTCGCCGTTGTACATGCCATTGAGCTGTCCGATCAGCACGTGCGATTCGTCAAGGAACATCAGCGCATCGGGCGGCAGGTAATCGACCAGCGTCGGCGGCGGCTCACCGGGCTTTGCGCCGGACAGGTGCCGCGAATAGTTCTCGATGCCCTTGCAGAAGCCCAGTTCCGAAAGCATTTCCAGGTCGAAGCGCGTGCGCTGCTCGAGCCGTTGCGCCTCCACGAGCCGGTTCTCCTTATAGAAGAAATCGAGCCGCGCGCGCAATTCGACCTTGATCTCCTCGATCGCGCGCAGCACGGTTTCGCGCGGCGTCACATAGTGGCTCGACGGATAGACCGTGAAGCGCGGAATCTTCTGGCGCACGCGGCCGGTCAGCGGATCGAAGAACTGCAGCGAATCGATCTCGTCGTCGAACAGTTCCAGCCGCACCGCCATCTCCGCATGCTCGGCAGGGAAAATATCGAGCGTATCGCCGCGCACGCGGAACGTGCCGCGCTGGAAATCGGTCTCGTTGCGCGTGTACTGCATCGCGATTAGCCGCGCGATCACGTCGCGCTGGCTGATCTTGTCACCGGTGCGCAACGTCAGGATCATCTGATGGTATTCGCTCGGATTGCCGATACCGTAGATGGCCGACACAGTCGCCACGATGATCGTGTCGCGCCGTTCGAGCAGGCTCTTGGTGGCCGACAGCCGCATCTGCTCGATATGCTCGTTGATCGACGAGTCCTTCTCGATAAACAGGTCGCGCTGCGGCACATAGGCCTCAGGCTGGTAGTAGTCGTAGTAGCTGACGAAGTACTCGACCGCATTGCGCGGAAAGAACTCCCGGAATTCCGAATACAACTGCGCCGCCAGCGTCTTGTTCGGCGCGAACACGATGGCCGGCCGGCCCATGCGCGCGATCACATTGGCCATCGTGAACGTCTTGCCCGACCCCGTCACGCCCAGCAGCGTCTGGTACGACAGGCCGTCCTCCACACCTTCCACCAGTTGGCGAATGGCCTCGGGCTGGTCGCCGGCGGGCAGGTACGGCTGGTACAGGTGGAACGGCGACCCTGGAAAAGTGACGAATTTATCTTCGTCCAGGGGCGGGGCGACTTCAGCGAGATTCGTCATAAACGTAGGGGAAATACCTGAGGAAAACTGGCGGATACGCTAGAATCTTGGGGTTGCGCGGATCGGTTCAAGCCCAGTGTGCCCGAGGCTGCTGTCAGGTTCTGTCAGTAGTGTCAGGATGCTGCCGCAGAAGTGTTCCGCCGCAGCCACAGCGCAGTCCGAAGCATTCTACGCCCTCCGTTTTGTTACACAGCTGACCACGAGATCCCAAATGAGTTTGTTTTCTGCCGTCGAGATGGCCCCGCGCGACCCGATCCTGGGCCTGAATGAAGCATTCAATGCCGATACGCGTTCCACCAAGGTGAATCTGGGCGTTGGCGTGTACTTCACCGACGAAGGGAAAATCCCGCTGCTGCGCGCCGTACAGGAAGCCGAGAAGGCCCGCCTGACCACCGCCACCCCGCGTGGCTACCTGCCGATCGAAGGGATCGCCGCCTATGACCAGGCCGTGCAGACCCTGCTGTTCGGCAAGGAATCGGCGCTGATCACCGAAGGCCGCGTCGTGACGGCGCAGGCACTCGGCGGCACCGGTGCCCTGAAGATCGGCGCCGACTTCCTGAAGCGCCTGTACCCGAACGCATCGGTGGCCATCAGCGACCCGAGCTGGGAAAACCACCGCGCGCTGTTCGAAGCCGCCGGCTTCCCGGTCGTGAACTACACCTACTACGACGCCCCGACGCACGGCCTGAATTTCGCCGGCATGGTGGAATCGCTGAAGTCGTACCCGGCCAACACCATCGTCGTGCTGCACGCCTGCTGCCACAACCCGACCGGCGTGGACCTGAACGACGCGCAATGGAAGCAGGTGGTGGAACTGGTCAAGGAACGCAACCTGATCCCGTTCCTGGACATGGCCTACCAGGGCTTTGCCGAAGGCATCGAACCGGACGGCGCCGCAGTGCGCCTGTTCGCCGATTCGGGCCTGCCGTTCTTCGTGTCGAGCTCGTTCTCGAAGAGCTTCTCGCTGTATGGCGAGCGCGTGGGCGCCCTGTCGATCGTGACCACGGGCAAGGAAGAAGCCCAGCGCGTGATGTCGCAGATCAAGCGTGTCATCCGCACGAACTACTCGAACCCGCCGACCCATGGCGGCACCGTGGTAGCCACCGTGCTGAACAGCCCGGAACTGCGCGCCATGTGGGAGCAGGAACTGGCCGAAATGCGCGACCGCATCAAGCTGATGCGCAATGCACTGGTGGACAAGCTGGCTGCCAAGGGCGTGCCCGGCGACTTCTCGTTCGTGAAGGCCCAGCGCGGCATGTTCTCGTACTCGGGCCTGACCTCGGCCCAGGTCGATGTGCTGCGCAATGAACACGGCATCTACGCCGTGGGCACCGGCCGTATCTGCGTGGCCGCGCTGAACAGCCGCAATATCGACGCCGTGGTCAACGCGATCGCCGCCGTTTATTAAGCCGTAAGGCAATAGCGCCACACCGGGCGGTTGCACCAAAAAGCAACACCCGGATCGGTGGAACGACAAAAAGGCGCCCTGGAAGCCACTCCAGGGCGCCTTTTTTATCGATGCAGGTGGATGTCATCCGAATTTAGCGCCAATGTCCTATTGTCTTCCCCGCTTGCTGGCGTAACTTGGAAGTGTATGCTTCAAAGCACGATCGTTCGATTGCGGGCATAATCAGTTGCGCGACAAGCACTCGCGACAAGAAAGGCTAGACAGGTACCAGCATGCTTTACCAACTGCATGAATTCCAGCGCTCGATGCTGAACCCGCTGACCGCGTGGGCCCAGGCGACCGCCAAGACATTCCACAACCCCCTCAGCCCCCTCTCGCTGATACCAGGCGCGCCCCGGATGGCCGCGGGCTATGAGCTGCTATACCGGCTCGGCAAGGAATACGAGAAGCCGTCCTTCGACATCAAGAACGTGCGCTCCAACGGGCGCGATATTCCGATCGTCGAACAGACCGTGCTCGAAAAGCCATTCTGCAAGCTGGTGCGCTTCAAGCGCTACGCGGATGACCCGGCGACCATCAAGCTGCTCAAGGATGAGCCCGTGGTCCTGGTCTGCGCGCCGCTGTCAGGCCATCACGCCACGCTGCTGCGCGACACGGTCCGCACGCTGCTGCAGGATCACAAGGTTTATGTCACCGACTGGGTGGATGCGCGCATGGTGCCGGTGGAAAACGGCGCCTTCCACCTTTCGGACTACGTCTACTACATCCAGGAGTTCATCCGCCATATTGGCGCGGAAAACCTGCATGTGGTCTCGGTGTGCCAGCCCACGGTGCCGGTATTGGCCGCGATCTCGCTGATGGCTTCGGCCGGCGAGAAGACCCCACGCACGATGACGATGATGGGCGGCCCGATCGATGCGCGGAAGAGCCCCACCGCGGTCAACGGCCTGGCCACCAACAAGTCGTACGAGTGGTTCGAGAACAACGTGATCTACACGGTGCCGGCCAACTATCCTGGCCATGGCCGCAAGGTCTACCCGGGCTTCCTGCAGCACGCCGGCTTCGTGGCGATGAATCCGGACCGCCATCTGTCATCGCACTATGACTTCTACCTGAGCCTGGTCGAGGGCGATGCGGACGACGCCGACGCGCATGTGCGTTTCTACGATGAGTACAACGCGGTGCTGGACATGGCGGCCGAGTACTACCTCGACACGATCCGCGAAGTGTTCCAGGAATTCCGCCTCGCCAATGGCACGTGGGAAATCGACGGCGAGCCGGTGCGTCCGCAGGATATCAAGGGCACCGCACTGCTGACGATCGAAGGCGAGCTCGACGACATTTCTGGCGCGGGACAGACGGCCGCAGCGCATGACCTGTGCGAGGGCATTCCGAAAGCGCGTAAGCAACACATTACCGCGCCGAAGTGTGGCCACTACGGGATCTTCTCTGGCCGACGCTGGCGCGAGAATATCTATCCGGAGCTGCGCGACTTCATCCGCAAGCACTAAGCGGAACGTCGACCAGAACGAAGAACGCCTGCGCATATCGCGCAGGCGTTTTTGTTTGCAGCGGGCACCGCCGGGTTATCGGCGGCTATCGCGGGTTATCGCCGCTTATCGATTCGTCAGGTACGACAGCAGCATGTCGGTATGCAGTTCGGCAAAGCGGGCGTGCTCTTCCTCGGACGCCACGTCGCGGCCGATCACGGCACTGATGGTGTAGCGGTTCGACAGCACGTAGTAACCGAGCGCCGAAATCGTCAGGTAGAACTGCGGCACGTCGATATCGTCGCGGAATACACCCTGCTTCTGGCCACGCCGGATGATCTCCGCGAGCACATCCACTATCGGGTTGATCAGCTGGTTCAGTTGCGGTGATTTCTTCAGATGGCGCGCCTCGTGCAGGTTCTCGCTGTTCACCAGGCGGATGAACTCGGGGTGCGCGTAGTACCAGTCCCAGACAAAGCGGGCCAGCGTGCGGACTCCCGCCACGGGGTCCTCGTCGACGATATGCAGCTGCTCTTCCGCGGCGCGAAATTCGGCGTACTGCTTTTCGAGCACCGCCAGGAACAACCCCTCCTTGCTACCGTAGTAGTAGTACAGCATGCGCTCGTTGGTCTCGGCGCGGCGGGCAATCTGGTCGACGCGTGCGCCAGCCAGCCCCCCCTTGGCAAATTCCTCGGTGGCGGCGGCCAGAATGCGCCGGCGCGTGCCTTCAGGATCCCGCTTCGTTCTTGGCTCGTTCGACATGAATATCTGATCTGTCAGTTGCGCGGATTATGGCACAGCCCGTCACCCGCCCCCTGGTACCTCTCCCATACGGGTGACGCAGCATCATCGCCTTTTATGCACTGCGACGAAATCGGGGATAATCCTTGCCGCACACGCGTCCGGCAGAGACGCGCCAGATTCCAGTCGTCCCCCGATTCCGTCTTGCTGTCGTGACCAATACCCCCGCCAACGCCGCCAGTAGCCTGGCTGACCGCCTTGAAGCCCTGCTGCCACAAACCCAATGCACCAAGTGCGGGTTCGATGGCTGCCGTCCCTACGCCGAAGCCATGGCCCGGGGCGAAGCCGACAGCAACCGATGCCCGCCCGGCGGCGCCGAGGGCATTGTGCGGCTGTCGGCGGTGCTGGGCGTGGTGCCGCTGCCGCTGGACCCGGAAAGCGGTGTGGAACACCCGCGCGCGGTGGCCCGCATCGACGAATCGCTGTGTATTGGCTGCACGCTGTGCATCCAGGCCTGCCCGGTCGATGCCATCGTCGGTGCGGCCAAGCAGATGCATACGGTGCTGCCCGACTGGTGCACCGGCTGCGACCTGTGCGTGGCGCCCTGCCCGGTCGACTGCATCGCCATGATCCCGGTCACCGGCGCCGATACCGGCTGGGCCGCGTGGTCGCAGGAACAGGCCGATACCGCCCAGGCGCGCTACGTGGCGCGCAAGAGCCGGCTGGTGCGCGAGCGCGAGGAGAACGAAGCGCGCCTGGCCGCCAAGGCCGCGGCCAAGCTCCAGGCATTGCAGGCCGAGGCCGTTGCCAGCGACGCCGAACTGGCCGCGCAGGCGCGCAAGAAAGCGATTATCGAAGCGGCGATCGAACGCGCGCGCCAGAAGGCCGCCGCCGTCAAGCCACGTAATACCGAAAACGTGTCAGCCGCCGTGCAGGCGCAGATCGATGCGGCGGAAGCACGCCGGGCCCGGCTCGGCGCCATGCCGGCCAGCGACCACAAAGACAGCGACAAGAACGACCCTCAACGATGAACCCCGTCAAGCGCCTTGCCATTTTCGAAACCCTGCGGGATGTCAATCCGACCCCGGAGACCGAGCTCGAATACAGCTCGCCGTTCGAACTGCTGATTGCCGTGCTGCTGTCGGCGCAGGCCACCGATGTGGGCGTGAACAAGGCCACGCGCAAACTGTTTCCGGTCGCCCATACGCCGCAGCAGATCCTGGAGCTGGGCGAGGCTGGGCTGATCGACTACATCAAGACGATCGGGCTCTACAAGACCAAGGCCAAGCATGTCATGGAAACGTGCCGCATCCTGGTGGAACAGCACGCGGGCAAGGTGCCGCCGGTGCGCGAGGCACTGGAGGCGCTACCCGGCGTAGGCCGCAAGACCGCCAACGTGGTGCTCAACGTGGCGTTTGGCCATCCGACGATTGCGGTCGACACGCATATCTTCCGCGTCGCGAACCGCACGGGCCTGGCGCCGGGCAAGAACGTCGATGCGGTCGAGCACAAGCTGCTGAAGGTAGTGCCGAAGGAATTCCTGCATGACGCGCACCACTGGCTGATCCTGCATGGGCGCTATGTCTGCAAGGCGCGCAAGCCCGAGTGCTGGCATTGCGCGATCGAACCCTTGTGCGAGTTCAGGGAAAAGACCGCGGCGCCGAAGGCGTAGGGTTGGTCAGCACCAGCGCCAGTTGCAGCGCGGTGCGCGCCACGGTGTCGACATCGGGTGCGTAGCCGTTGCGGATCCAGTACAGCGCCACATGCACGATACCGCCTGCCACGCCGGCCGCCAGCATGGCATCGGTCGTGGCGCCCGGCGGTAGCAACGTGCGCGCCAGCAGTGCGCCGAAATCGCATAGCGAAACCGCCAGCGCTTCGTCCACGAGCTTGCTGACTCCGCGAATCTCTACCAGGAACACGCGCGCCGAGCGCGGCTCGCATTGCAGCGCACCAAAATAGGCGCGCAACATGGCCATCACGCGTTGTTCTCCGCCGCCCCCTGCCGCCTCGCCGGCCTGCGCCAGCGTTTGAAGCAGCCGGTGCGTGACCGTTTCATACGACGCCAGCAGCAACGCTTCGCTATTCGCAAATGATTCGTAGAAGTAGCGCTCGGTCAGGCCCGCGGCTTCGCACACGGCCTTGACCGTGGCGTTCTGGTAGCCGCGCTCGCCATATACCCGCACGGCGGCGGCAATCAGCTGCTCACGCCGCTGGGCGCGGCGCTCTTCGGCCTCGGCGCCGCGATAGCGGCGTGCGGGAGATAGCTCGGTGGTCATGGCGGCCATTATGACATTCCCTATTGTCAGATTGCTTCTGACAATCTATGTTGTCAGAAACGCAACTCATCCGGGTTCCCGTCATGACCGCCCCTTTTTCCGAAGACGCAGTCCTTGATGTCCTGATCGTGGGTGCCGGCCTGTCCGGTATCGGCGCTGCCCGCCAACTCCAGGAACGTTGCCCCGGCAAGCGCTACGCCATTCTGGAAGCACGCCAGGCGATTGGCGGCACGTGGGACCTGTTCCGCTACCCCGGCATCCGCTCCGACTCCGACATGTACACGCTGGGCTACCGTTTCAAGCCCTGGCGCGGTGCCAAGGCGATTGCGGACGGTCCGTCGATTCTGGCCTACATCCGTGAAACCGCCGAGGAGGCGGGCATCACGCAGCACATCCGCTTCGGGCACAAGGTAGTGGGCGCGAACTGGAACAGCGACGACGCATGCTGGACCGTCGAGGCGGAACGCGCGACCGACGGCACCCGGCAACGGCTGCGGGCACGCCTGCTCTATGTCTGTGCCGGTTACTACAGCTATGCCGAAGGCCATCGTCCGGCGTTTCCCGGCGAGGAAAATTTCCGTGGCCGCATCGTGCATCCGCAGTTCTGGGACCCGTCGCTCGACTACACCGGCAAGCGCGTGGTGGTGATCGGCAGCGGCGCCACCGCGGTCACGCTGGTGCCGGCCATGGCGCCCACCGCCGCGCACGTAACGATGCTGCAGCGCTCGCCGACATATATCGTCACGCGGCCCGGCGAAGATGCCCTCGCACACAAGCTGCGCCGCGTATTGCCCGAGCGCCTTGCCTACCGCGCCACGCGCTGGAAGAACGTGCTGCTGGGCATGTTCTTCTTCCAGCTGGCGCGCCGCCGGCCCGAAAAGGTCAAGGAGCGCATGATCGGCATGGCCGCCGCGCAACTCGCGCCGGGCTTCGACGTCGGTACCCATTTCACGCCGCGCTACAACCCGTGGGACCAGCGTGTCTGCCTGGTGCCCGACGGCGACCTGTTCCGCGAAATCCGCGACGGCCGTGCCTCGGTGGTCACCGATACCATCGAGCGCTTCACCGAGAACGGCATCGAACTGGCGTCGGGCAAGCAGCTGCCGGCCGATATCGTCGTGGTGGCTACCGGCCTGAAGCTCAACATGCTTGGCGATATCGCGCTGAACGTGGACGGCCATGCGCGCCGCCCATCCGAATCGCTCGCCTACAAGGGCATGATGCTCAGCAACGTGCCCAACCTGGTACTGGCGTTCGGCTATACCAATGCGTCATGGACGCTCAAGGCCGATCTCACGGCCGAGTACGTCTGCCGCCTGCTGCGGTACATGGAGCGGCACGACTATCGCATTGCCGTGCCGCATGTCGATGCGGGCGTGGAAGGCGCGCCATTCCTGGATTTCACGTCGGGCTATGTGCAACGTGCCGCCGCCGTGCTGCCAAAGCAGGGACATCGCAAACCGTGGCGCGTGTACCAGAATTACCTGATGGACATGCTGACGATCCGCCATGGCCGTCTTGACGATGGCGTACTGCGGTTCGACCGCGTGCAATCCGCCACAATGCCGAACAACGATCCGCTTGCCGAGGCCCAATCTTGAACCTGCCACTCCTGCTTGCCGCCGTTGCGGTAGCGCTGTCCGTCGCGCTGTTCGCGCTATTCGCGCTGCTATTCCTGTTTACCTGGCACACCACGCGCAAGATCGAAGCCGCGCTGCCGCCCACCGGCCAGTTTGTCGAGGTGCCCGGCGCCCGGCTGCATGTGGTCGAGCGCGGCCAGGGCCCCACGATACTGCTGGTGCATGGCCTGTCGGGCCAGTTGGCCAACTTTGACTACGGCATGATCGAGCCCCTGTCGCGCGACTTCCGCGTGGTTGCCGTGGACCGCCCCGCGGCGGGCTGGTCCACTCGCACGGCGGGCGCCGCGGCAGACCTGCGCGCGCAGGCCGACACGCTCGCCGCATTGATCGACAAGCTCGGACTCGGGCAACCGCTCGTGGTGGGCCACTCGCTGGGTGGCGCGATCTCGCTGGCGCTGGCGACCTATCACCCGGAACGCGTGGGCGGGCTCGCGCTGATCGCGCCGCTCACGCATCCGCCCGAGGAAGTGTCACCCGTTTTCAAGGCGATGACGGTGCCAAGCGCATGGGTTCGCAAGCTGATCGCGTGGACACTGCTGATCCCGATGTCGATCCGCAACCGCGCACAGGTCATGGATATCGTCTTCGGCCCCGATCCCGTACCGCATGACTTCCCCACCCGCGGCGGCGGCCTGCTGGCGCTGCGGCCCAGCCATTTCCTTGGCGCGTCGGAAGACCTGCTCGGTGCCGCACATAGCCTGCCGCCGTTGTTGCCGCGTTATGCCGATCTGCGCGTGCCCGTCAGCATCCTCTATGGCCGCGAAGACCGCATCCTCGACTACGCGCAGAATGGCGAAGCCTTCGTTGCCAGGTTGCCTGGTGCCAGGCTGACGCTCGTGAACGGCGGACATATGCTGCCAGTCACTGCGGTCGATACCAGTGTCGCATTTGTACGCAGCGCGGCAGCCCGCCTGCATGAAGCCGTACCTGCCTGACCCACCTTCCAGAAAGGACTCGCCATGGCCTCCTCGACCGGTTTCAACCCATACAGGCGCGACCTGCCAACCGCTTTCCAGGCGATCCGCAAGCTGCTGGCGGACGGCAACGACACCGAGCAGGTATTCCGTATCATGCGCGCGCTGAATGGCCCCTCGATGCCGAGAAACTACAGGCGCCTGCTGGGCACGCCCGAAGGCCGGCGCATGGCCTATCAGCGCATCGAACTGGCCGAGAAACTATGCGATCCGGCATTCATTGCCAGCTTTGCGCCGGGCACCGTGGGTGCTGCCTATCGCGGTTTCCTGGAGAAGACCGGCTATAGCGCGGACGGGCTGGCCAAGGTTTCAAACCTGAACCAGGAGCCGATCGTTGAAGACGCCTATATGTGGTTTGGGCGCCGGACGCGTGACATCCACGATATCTGGCACGTGCTGACGGGCTATCGCGCCGACGAAAGCCTTGGCGAAGCCGCACTCGTGGCGTTCAGCTATGCACAGACCAGCGGCAAGGGCTGGGCGTTCATTGCGGTCGCCGCATCGCTGAAAAGCTGGCGCGTGACGCGCGGCCTGGCGTTCGCGCGCGCGGTGCTGGAGGGCTACCGGCTTGGGCGGCGCGCCAGCTGGTTGCTCGGCGAAGACTATGAAGCGCTGCTCAACGAGCCGATCGAAGCCGCGCGCGAACGGCTGGGCATTGCCCAACCGGTCCGCTATCTCGCGTGCAATCCGGCGCAGCAATGGACCGCGTGAGGCGCTGCCCGGATTCTTGACACACATGACGTCTATTTAATCGGACCGCTATTCCTCGCCAGTGCTCCAGTTGCCATAGTCCTAGGACCACTCAGTTTCTGCAAGGTCATCCAGGCAATTCGACTCGATACCACTCCCAAGCGAGGAGATCCATGGAAGCAACCCTGAAGTACTGTTCGGCCGCATTGATCGCTGCTTGTTCCGCCAGTGTCATGGCGAGCGATACAGCCCAAATCACCGTCAAGGGAAAACTGTCGCCGCACTCGTGCTCGATGAATATCACGAACAACGGCTCTGTCGATGTCACCCCGGCGGCGTCGGCGCTCATCCTCAACCAAACCAATGCCGCAGCACTGGAAGACAAGACCCTGACGCTGATGATCACCTGCTCCGCGCCGACCCGCTTTGCAATCAGCACCACGGACAATCGCGCCGGCACGCACACCGCACTGCACCCCTACACTCCCGAGCATGATCATTACGGACTGGGTACACAGGACGGCAAGAAGGTTGGCTCATACGTGCTTTCGCTGAGGACCGCCGGCTCCAGCGGCGATGGGCGTGATCTGGTCCACCTGCTCCGGAATGCTCCGTCAACCAGCACCAGCGCGTGGACGGTTGGCTTAGCGCCACCGCAGAGCGGAGGCGTCCGTACCGCCCCGGGCCATCGGCAGCATGCCTGGGCGGCACCGGGAGGCAACACGCCGAGTGCCTTCACAGTCGTCACCCTGCCGCTTTCCATCAAGACGCGTCTGACCAGCAAGAAGGAACTGGCGGATCTCAGCAACGGCCTGACCATCGACGGTTCCGCCACCATATCGCTGTTCTATCTCTGACCGGATGCCGCCCATCAACAGACAAAAAAAGCGACCCACCGGGTCGCTTTCTTCATGATGGCAATCGCCGTTGACGTCAGACGATCTTGCAAGCCTCGTCGAAAGCCAGACGCGGCAGGCGCGGATGCAGCTTGTCGACCTCACCGTAGCCCAGGTTGATCAGGAAGTTGACCGACCATTTGCCATCGGCGAAGAACGCGGCGTTGACCTTGGCGGCATCGAAGCCGGCCATCGGGCCGCAGTCGAGGCCCAGGGCGCGGGCGGCCAGGATGAAATAACCACCTTGCAGCGAGCTGTTCATCAGCGCGTCGCGGGCAATCTTCTCGGTGTTGCCGGCATACCACGAGCGCGCATCGGCGTGCGGGAACAGCTTGGGCAGTTGGTCATGGAACGCGTTGTCGAACGCGACGATGGCCGTCACCGGCGCGGAGCGCGTCTTCTCGACATTGCCCGCCGAAACGCAATCCACCAGGCGAGCCTTCTGCTCGGCCGACTTCACGAACACGATACGGGCTGGCGAACCGTTGGCGGCGGTCGGGCCGAACTTCATCGCTTCGTAGACCTGCTTCAGCAGCGCATCGTCCACATGCTTGTCTTGCCACACATTATGCGTGCGGGCTGCAGTGAACAATTGTGCAAGGACTGCCTGATCAACGGATTTCATTGCGCGTTTTCCGGATTCTGTGATGTAAGAAAGCGCGATTGTACCGAAGCATGCCGAGGCGCACCCACAAGCAGTTTGATGAAGCCGTTCAATTCCGTTCGTCGGAGGCGGCACTGCCCCCAGTGCGCCGGGTGAGCCACAATACACCGAGCAGGATCAGGCCGCCCCCGATGGCCTGCGTGGCGCCAATGTGCTCGCCGAGCAACGCTGCCGCCAGCACCACGGTCACAACCGGTTCGAGGGTCGACAGCATCGACGCCTTCGCGGCCCCAAGTTTCTGCAGTCCGGCGAAGAAGGTCAGGATGGCCAGCACGGTGGACACCAGCGCAATCGCCAGCAGGGCCAGCCAGCCGCCTGCGCTGGACGGAAACTGCGGCGGCATTCCGGCGCCCGTGCGCAGGATGCCGACGATCACATAGACCAACGCCGCGGCCGAGCAGATCACCGTGGTCGTGGCAATGGCATTGACGCCTGCCGTCACGCGGGCGCCCACCACGATATAGATCGAATAGATCACGGCCGCCGCAACACCCAGTGCAATGCCGAGCGGCGTGCCTTCGCCACCGCCCACGGTCAGCCCGGCGCCGACCGAACACAACACCAGCGCGATCACGGCCGAGGTAGTAAGCCGCTCCTTGAGGAAGATCGCCGCGAGGATCGTCACGAACAGCGGGTACAGGTAGAGCAGCAGCGCCACCAGGCTGGCCTGCGCGTGATTGAGGGCCGTAAAGAAGCAATACGACTGGCTGACGTAGCCAATGCCACCCATGGCGGCAAGCGCCAGGACGCGTCGCCACGGCGGCAAGGCAATGCCGCGCGTGCGCAAGACCACCGCCATCGCGCAGGCGGCCAGCACGAAACGCACTGCCAGCAGTCCATAGACATCGGCCCCGGCGGCATAGGCAAAGCGCGCAAAGATGGCCATGGCGCCAAATGCGCTGGCCGAGAGCGCGATCAGCAGCACGCCGGCGAGCTTGTCGCGGGCGTGGGCCAGGTTGCCGGTGGCGGAAGCGGTCATATCGGCGATAAGTCAGCGCAAAACCTGCATTCTACTGACGTGCGAGGCACGCGCGGCAGCGCCGGCGAGGCTGCACTACAATAGCGGCCATCATGTTCAATCCCTCAAGAGAAGAAGTCCGCCGTTTCTTCTGCGAAGCCTGGCAGAAGCGCGTCGCGGGCAATGTCCTCACGCCGCTCGAGGCCATCGCGGTCGACTGGATCGACCAGCATCCCGAATACCACGCGCTGCTGGACGACACCGAAGGCGCGCTGACACGCGACTACACGCCCGAGGACGGCCAGACCAACCCGTTCCTGCATCTGGCGATGCATCTGTCGATCTCCGAACAGGTGTCGATCGACCAGCCGCCGGGTATCCGCGCCGCCTGCGAAGCACTTAGCCGGCGGCTCGACTCGCCGCACGAGGCCCAGCACCAGATCATGGAAGCGCTCGGGCAGATGCTCTGGAATGCACAACGCAACGGCATGCCACCGGACGGGCAAGCCTATGTCGATGACATCAGGCGGCGCGCGGCAGGCTGACCGGTAGCCTCAACGCTGACTGCATTGCCAGACATCCACCGACAAGCGTGCTTTGCGGCACGTGCTAGGCTTGCGGACATCCTTGTCCTTGCTGCGTCGGGATCACTGGAGCGGAAATCGCCGCTACCGGTGATCAACCCTGCCGATGCGGCGCATCCTGCTCATGCATCACTCCGTGTCCGTTTCCGCCGGCGTTCGCCGTGCGGCCACGCCGTCCCTGTTGTCCGCGCTGGCCATGGCCTGCTTCACGCTGTGCATGCCCGGCGTGGCGCAAGCCGCGGTGGCGTTGCTGCAGCCTCCCCGCATCGTCGACGGCACCAAACCGTTGACGCTGACGTTGCTGATCACGGCTGACGACGACACGCGCCGGTACGCCGTGCCCGACACCTTGCAGGTCACCGCCGTCGGCGACCTTGCCGCACCGGTCCGCATGGATCTCAAACGCGTGGGCAAGGGACCAAACGTGCTGAACCTGCGGCGCGGAGAGAATCGCACCGTCAGCTATGTGGCCGACTGGCCGGTCGGCCTGCGCGGCCAGGTCCGGCTAGATGTGGCCGGCATCGATGCGGCCCCCGTGACCATTTCGCTGAACCGCGCGCCATTGCCGGGCGAGGCCACGCCCACCGCACCCGTGGTAGTCGCCAGGCCGACGGCGCCCGCATCCACGGCAGCCACGTCCGAAACCGAACTCGCAAATGCCCAGGGCACGCCGCAACCCGACGGCGCGGTCACGCCCGTGGTTTCGGCGGCCAATGGCGGTGCGCCGGGCCCCGCTCCGGCCGACCTGCGCGACGCCCAGCGCCTGTCGTTCAACGAGCCGATGTACATCATGTTCGGCGCCCACAACGGCGCCAACGCCAAGTTCCAGATCAGCTTCAAGTACCGGATTTTTGAAGGCGAGAACCCGAGCTCGAAATCGGTGCTGGACAACCTCTATTTCGCCTATACCCAGTTCTCGCTCTGGGACCTCGCGGGCGACTCCCGCCCATTCAAGGACACCAATTACCGGCCCAGCCTCTACTACTACCTGTCCGATACCGGCGTAAAGAACAGCGTGATCAGCCGCCTGTCGATCGCCACCGGCTTCGAGCACGAATCGAACGGCCGCGACGGCGCCGATTCGCGGGCGGTCAACACGCTGTTCGTCAAACCCACCATGTATTTTGGCGACCAGACCGACTGGCACTGGCGCGTGGCGCCGAAGATCTATGGCTACGTCGGCAAGAGCGACAACGAGGACATCGCCCACTATCGCGGCTACATGGACCTCAACGTCGCGTATGGCAGGCCCGATTCCTGGGAATTCGCGGCGACCCTGCGCAAGGGTACGCGCAAGGGCTATGGCAGCATCGATGCGCAGGTCACCTATCCGCTGGCGCGGCTGTTGCCCGGCACGGCCGGTTACCTGATGGCCGGCTACTTCTACGGCTATGGCGAAAGCCTGCTCTACTACAACCAGAAGACGCCGTGGCAGTTCCGCATCGGCTATGCGCTATCGCGCTAGGCCGGCTGAAACGACAACGCCCGGAGACCGTGCGGCCTCCGGGCGTTTTTTCATACTGTCGGGGCGTGCGTATCAGCGCGGCGCCGACACCGTCACCAGCGCCGGTCGCAGCACGCGGTCGGCAATCGTGTAGCCACGTTGCAGCACGCTGACCACCGTATTCGGCTCCTGCTCCGACGGCACCATTGAAATGGCCTGGTGGCGATGCGGATCGAACTTCTCGCCTACCGGGTTCAATTCGACGATCTTGCCGCGCTCGAATGCGGCGGCCAGTTGGCGCGCGGTCAGTTCCACGCCTTCGCGCAGCTTGGCCAGGTCGCCGGTATTGTCGGCCAGCGCGGCCTGCAGGCTATCCATCACGGGCACAAGGTTGTCCGCGAAGTTCTCGATCGCAAACTTGTGCGCCTTGGCCACTTCGTCCTGCGAACGGCGGCGGATGTTCTCGCCTTCGGCGGTGGCGCGCAGGAACATGTCGAAGTGTTCCTTGGCCTTGGCCTCCAGCTCGGCCACCTGTTGCGTCAGGCGGGCGATATCGTCACCGCCGGCGGCCGCAGCCTCGGGCGCCTGCGCACGCACGGCGTCATCGGCCGTCTGTTGCGTCTCTGGATTTGGCGTCTGATTCTGTTCTTCCATGTCGATTCGTATCAAAGCTAAAACGCGACCCGCGCTGACAGCGGGCCGAGGGATGGTTCGGGTGCCAAACCGGCAAGTCTAGCCGCACTTGGCGACGCCCCTCCAGTTTTTCAAGTGTGGAGATTCAGAAACGCCGAAATACGCCGTTACAAAGCCCTGTTTCATGAAATCTGGTGTTTATTGATTTGCTGCAACGCAAACACTAAGATTCAAGCAGGAAAAAATGACAAAAATAACGGGAGCCAGAGGTGGATCATTTTGGTGCATCCTTGGGACGATTCGCCATGCACAAGTTGCCTGTCGTGACGCTCTGCCTGCTTGCCGCGCTGACGGCAATGACGGCCTTTATCTGCCTTTCCGAGGCGTTCGCTCCGCGCGACACCGAGTATGGCAGCGGCAAGGCCGTGTTCAAGCATTACCTCATCCAGTACGTCCAGTAACCCTTCCCCTGCGACCCGCCGTGGCGCATCCGCCCTGGCGGGAAGCGTTTGTACGGCGAATTCGCCCGAGTTCCGCCTGATTCCTACTGCTTGAAATCGTCGATGCGGCGCCGGTCACGCTTGGTCGGACGCCCCTGCAATTGCGCCGCCGGTTCGGGCTGCAGGCGGCGCCGATCCGCCTCGATCTGGCGCCTGGACTGGCTTTGCCCGGTTTCCGCATAGGTAGTCTGGGCAATCGGTGCCGCACCGCGTGAGGCCGGAATACCCTTGACCTCCACTTCCCAGCGCTGCTGGTGCGCCTCCAGCACCACCATGTCGCCGGGCTTCACCTCGCGCGAGTTCTTGACGGCCTGTCCGTTCACCGTCACCCGGCCACGCTCCACCGCATCGGCGGCCAGCGAGCGCGTCTTGAAGAACCGTGCGCACCACAGCCATTTGTCGATGCGCATCCGCGCACCGGCTTCAAAATCCACTTGCATCGTCAACTCCTGCCTGCTTCCTGCCCCCAGCCATCTCAGGCTGCGGCGCCCCGTGTCTGCGCGCGCGTGCGCCGCGCTTCCAGATCATGCGGATGCGGCAATTTCAGTGGCCAACCCTGCAGATGCTGCAGGGCAATGTCGGCCAGGCCCGCAATCCATACCTCGGAATCATTCATGCATGGAATGAAATGGAACGCCTTGCCGCCCGCCACGCGGAACTCGGTCTGGCCTTCCATGGCGATTTCTTCCAGCGTTTCGATGCAATCCGCCGGAAAGCCGGGACAGAACACATCGACGCGTCCGGTGCCGACCTTGCCCAACTCGGCCAGCGTGGGTGCCGTATAGGGCTGCAGCCATTCCGCCTTGCCAAAACGAGACTGAAACGTCACCTGGTACTGCCCAAGCTGCAGGTCCAGCGCTTCACCAAGCAGACGGCCCGTCTTCAGGCATTCGCAATGATAGGGATCGCCGAGATCGAGCAACCGTCGCGGCAGGCCGTGGAACGACAAAATCAGCTTGTCGCCGCGCGCGAAGTCCGGCATGCCGTGCTGCAGCCAGTAACCGCGGACCTGCGCGGCCAGCGCGGCAATATAGGACGAATGATCGTGGAAATGCTTGACCAGCCGGATCTCGGGCTGGTTGCGCCAGTTCGACATGACGCGGAACACCTCGTCGAACGCGGTGGCTGTCGTGGTGCCCGAGAACTGCGGATATAGCGGCAGCAGCAGGATCTGTTCGGTGCCCTGGCGGCGCAGCGTCTCCATGACCGACTCGATCGACGGGTTGCCATAGCGCATTGCGCACGCCACGGTCACGTCATGGCCAAGTTTCTGCATCAGCAGTTGCAGCGCGTGCGCCTGGCGCTCGGTATGGACCAGTAGCGGTGACCCGGTCATATGCGCCTCGCGCAACCAGATCGACTCGTACTTGAGGGCCGACGCACGCGAGCGGAATGGCAGGATCAGCCCGTACAGGATCGGCAGCCAGGCGAGCCGCGGAATCTCCACGACACGCGGGTCCGACAGGAAGGCCTTCAGGTAACGTCCTACCGCCTTGGGCGTGGGGGCGTCGGGCGTGCCGAGATTGATCAGCAGGATTGCGGTGCGCGGCGGCTGGCCGTGCTGGTATGCCGGTTCAGGCGAAAACGTCATGGGGTTTCCGTTGCAAGGCCGGGGGCGCTGGCAAAAGCCGGGTTGTCGCCGGCCAGAGGATCTGGCCGGTATGGGAAAGACTGCCAGACCGGGCCACTAGTTCTGGCTGAGCGCGCTGGAAAGCAGCCGCGCGGTGATGTCGACGATCGGGATTACGCGCTCGTAGGCCATGCGGGTCGGGCCAATGACGCCGAGCGTGCCGACGATCTGGCCGTCCACCTCGTACGGCGCCGTGATCACGGCCATGTCCTCGATCGGCACGAGCTGGCTTTCGCCGCCGATGAAGATCTGCACGCCCTGCGCGTGGCTCGACACATCGAGCAGCTGCAACAGGCTGGTCTTGTGCTCGAAGACGTCGAACAGGCGGCGCAGCTTGTCCATGCTCGACGACAGGTCTTCCACTTCCAGCAGCTTGCGCTCGCCGGAGATGAATACCTGCTCGCCATTGTCCTCGGCCATGGCACTGCTGCCGGCCTCCACGGCCGCCTGCATCAGCGCCGACATGTCACGCCGCAGCGCCTGCAGTTCCACGCGCAGATGGTCTCGCACGGCGTTGAAGCTCATGCCCGCATAGTGCGCGTTGAAGAAATTGGCGGCCTCGATCAGCTGGGCCGGCGTGTACGACAGCTCGGTCTGGATGATGCGGTTCTGGACGTCGCCTTCCGGGCTGACGATGATCAGCAGGATGCGCTTGTCTGACAACCGCATGAATTCCACCTGCCGGAATGACTGGGCGCGCCGTGGGGTCATTACCACGCCGGCAAAATGCGAAAGGTTTGAGAGCGTATGCGCGGCCGCCGTGATCATGCGCTGCGGACCGAGTTGCTGGTTGGCCATCTGGCCCTGGATCTGGTCCGTCAGGTTGGCCAGCTCGGATGCCAGCCCGGACGCGCCCTCCAGCGGGCGTGCCGTCAGCATCGAATCCACGAACAGCCGGTACCCGCGCGGCGTGGGAATGCGGCCAGCCGACGTGTGCGGGCTGGCGATGAAACCCATTTCCTCGAGGTCAGACATCACATTCCGGATGGTCGCCGGCGACAGGTCCAGACCCGAGTACTTTGACAGGGTCCGCGAGCCCACGGGCTGCCCTTCGGCGATGTAGCGCTCGATCAGGGTCTTGAGAAGCGTTTTCGAACGTTCGTCCATGATGTCGGGATTTTAATCAAAACCGGAAGGTTCTGGCGTCACGTTGTGTGCGCATGACCCAAAGCTGACAACGGTCATGCCGGTATGGTCTAATCCCGCCATGTCTGCCCCCTCCAAGCCAGGCGCCCTGCGCGCCCCGTTCAAGACCGTCGCCCTGGTGGGCCGGTACTCGACCGCAGGTATCGAAGGCCCGCTCGAAGAGATCGCGTCCTGCATTTCCCGCAACGGCCAGGATGTGGTGTTCGAGCGTGAGACCGCGATGGCCACGGGCCTGACCGGCTATCCGGTACTGACCCCCGACGAGATCGGCCGGCAGGCCGACGTGGCGGTGGTGCTCGGCGGCGATGGCACCTTGCTGGGGCTCGCGCGCCAGCTGGCCGGCCACGACGTGCCCGTGATCGGCGTGAACCATGGCCGGCTGGGCTTCATGACCGATATCCCGCTGGAGGACGTCGCCACCGCGCTGCCCGAAATGCTGGCCGGCCGCTATGAGGCCGAGTCGCGCATGCTGCTCGAATCGCGTGTGATCCGCGACGAAGCCGTGATTTTCTCGGCGCTGGCATTCAATGACGTGGTGGTCAACCGGTCCGGCATCTCGGGCATGGTCGAACTGGCGGTCTCCGTCGACGGCTATTTCATGTACAACCAGCGCTCGGACGGCCTGATCGTGTCCACGCCGACCGGCTCCACCGCCTACGCGCTGGCCGCGGGCGGTCCGATCCTGCATCCGACGCTGTCGGGCCTGGTACTGGTGCCGATTGCCGCCCATGCGCTGTCGAACCGGCCCATCGTGTTGCCGCACGATGCCGAGGTCACGATCGAAGTGGCCAGTGCGCGCGATGTCAGCGTCAACTTCGACATGCAGTCGCTGGCGTCGCTGCTGCCGGGCGACCGAATCGTGGTGCGGCGTTCGGCCAAGACCGTCAACCTGCTGCATCCGGTGGGCTACAACTACTACGCCACGCTACGCAAGAAGCTGCACTGGCACGAGTACCCGACCGAAGACAACCGGCTCTGAGCCCCACCTGCGTCTCTCACGTCACGCCCACCCACCGCCCAAGATGCTGCGCAGCCTGTCCATCCGCGATTTCGTCATCGTCGATACGCTCGACCTCGACTTTTCGACCGGCTTCACCGTGTTCACCGGCGAGACCGGCGCGGGCAAGTCGATCCTGATCGATGCCCTGGCGTTGGTGCTTGGCGAACGCGCCGATGCCGGCGTGGTGCGCGAAGGCGCGGCCCGTGCCGGCATCAGCGCCACATTCCACACCCATGCGGTACTCGATGCCTGGCTGGCCGAGCGTGAGCTGGCGGGCGACGACGATACGGTGCTGTTGCGCCGGACCGTCGATGCATCGGGCCGCAGCAAGGCCTTTATCAACGGCGCGGCCGCCACGCTGGCGCAACTGCGCGAAGTGGGCGACCAGCTCGTCGACATCCATGGCCAGCATGCCCATCAGTTGCTGCTGCGCCCCGATGCCCAGCGCCAGCTGTTCGATGCCCATGCCGGCCTGATCGAACAGTCCGGTGCCGTTGCCGAGGCCTGGCGCGTGTGGCGCGCCTGCGTGAAGCAGCGCGAGGCGGTCGAGCACCAGTCACGCGAGATGCAACTTGAACGCGAGCGGCTGGAATGGCAGGTCGGCGAACTCGACAAGCTGGCCCCGCAGCCGGGCGAGTGGGAAGAGATCCAGTCCGAATACAACCGGCTGTCGCATGCGGCCGGCCTGATCGACGGCAGCCGCGCCGCGCTCGACGCGTTGTCAGAGTCGGATGGCGCCGTGACCTCGGTGCTCAATGGCGTGGTGCATCGGCTGCAGCAGCTGGCCGATGTCGACGTCGCGCTGCGCGACGTGCTGGCCGCGCTGGAACCGGCGCTGGTGCAGGTCGAAGAAGCCGCGCATTCCCTGAACCGCTACGTCGACCGGCTCGAACTCGATCCCGAACGGCTGCAGGCCGTGGAAGACCGCATGCAGGCGCTGCACGCCACGGCGCGCAAGTACCGCCTGCCCCCGGAGCAGTTGTCCGACGAACTGCTGGCCCGCAAGCAACAGCTCGACGACCTGCAGGCCGCCCAGGACATCAACAAGGTACTGGCGCGCGAGGCCGCCGCGCGTGCCGCCTACCTGACGCTGGCGCAACACCTGTCGGCCGCGCGCAAGATTGCCGCCGACGCACTGTCTGCAGCCGTCACCGATGCCATGCAAGGGCTGTCGATGGCGGGCGGGACTTTTGCCGTCGCCTTGAATCCGCTCGAAGAAGGCCAGAGCCACGGGCTCGAACAGGTGGAATTCCTGGTGGCCGGCCATGCCGGCGTCAGCGCGCGACCGCTCGCACGCGTGGCATCGGGCGGCGAACTTGCACGTATCAGCCTGGCCATCTCGGTCATCACCAGCGAAGCCGCGCCCACGCCGACGCTGATCTTCGACGAGGTCGATACCGGCATCGGCGGCGCGGTGGCCGAAGTCGTGGGACGTCGCCTGCAGGAACTGGGCCGGTCGCGCCAGGTACTGTGCGTCACGCACCTGCCGCAGGTGGCAGCGCAGGCCGGCACCCATCTGCTGGTCAGCAAGGAAAGCCGCGAAGACAGCCAGGGCGCGGTCACGCGCTCGCGCATCCGCGTGCTGGACGACGGCGGCCGCGTCGACGAAACCGCCCGCATGCTCGGTGGCGCGACCGTGACCGCCACAACCATGCAACATGCCAGGGAGATGCTGGCCCAGGGCGCGCGCGCCGCGGCGCAGGCGGCCAATGCCCCACGCGAAACCGGCGGCCGGAAATCGCGCCGCGCGGCGGGCTGAGGCTGTGCCACCCGTCATGAACCTAGTATCAGGAGTTTCAAACCGATGACTCATGGCAAACTGCCTTCGATCCACCGCCGACTCGCCGTGGCCACGTTTGCGGCGCTGACACTGGGCGCCGCAGTCTCGGGCTGCGCGTCGGAGTCGAAGTCGTTTGCGCCGCCGCGCGGCAGCATTACCGACGACCGCGCCATTGGCGATATCCTGGTCCAGTTCACGCCGCCCGAAGTGGTCGCGTCCGAGGATGCGGGCAAGCTGCTGGCGGCCGTCGCGGGGCCGGTGCGCTATGTGGTCAAGCGCCCAATGTCCGGCGGCGTGTGGCTGGTCACGGCCATCACGGCATCGGCCGACGTCACGCTCGACCAGGCGGTCGCCACCTTGCAGGCGGCACCCCGCGTGGCATCGGCCACGCCGGACCGCATGCTGAAGCCGCATCGCACGATGCCAGTCGGTCGCGACATGCCGAATCCTGAAACATCGAAGCCTTGAAGCCTTGAAGCCTTGAAGCCTTGAAGCCTTGAAGCCTTGAAGCCTTGAAGCCAGCGCCTTAACGTATCACCACATAAAGCATCGCCACATAATCAATCAGCAGTTCACATCACAAGATCTCCGCAGGAGTGCAGATGTCGTACGCCAAGCTGAAGTACCAAGGGTCAATCATTGCAGCACTGCTGGCCGTCGCTGGCGCGACGCTCGGCGTGCCCGGTGCCGCGCAGGCATCGGAGGCCGACACACCGGCACTACGCGCCGCGCCGGTCTATACGGGCAACTACATCGTACGGTGGCGCGATGGCAGCCAGACCGTCGACACCACTGCCGACACGACGCGCATGCGCCGCGTGGAAGCCAACACGGGCCTGACGCTATCGGTCAGGCGTCCCATGGCCAGTTCGCTGCAACTGCTGACCATCAAGGACAGCCGCGGTGACGATCCCGAAACGGTGGCCAAGCGGCTGCGTAACGATCCGCGCGTGGCGGACGCGGTGCCCGACCGCTGGCTGCGCCTGCATGACACGGTACCGAACGACACCGACTTCGCCAACCAGATCTATCTGGGCGCGCCGGCAACGGTCGCCGGTGGCGCCAACCTGCCCCGCGCCTGGGACCGCTCGCGTGGCAGCAGCAATGTCGTGATCGCGGTGGTCGATACCGGTTACCTGGCGCATCCCGATCTGGCGGGTAGGCTGGTGGCGGGCTATGACTTCATCAGCTCGACCACGGTGTCGGTCGATGGCGACGGCCGCGACAGCGATCCGACTGACCCGGGCGACTATGTGCCGACTGGCACCACGTGCTCCGATGGCACAGGCGCGTCCAACAGCACGTGGCACGGCACGCGCGTGGCCAGCGTGCTCGGCGCGGCAACCAACAACGCGCTGGGCATAGCCGGCGTCGACTGGACGGCACGCATCCAGCCGGTACGTGTATCGGGCCGCTGCGGCGCGCTGCTGTCCGATACCGTCGACGGCATGCGCTGGGCGGGCGGCCTGAGCGTACCGAATGTGCCAGCCAACCCCACGCCAGCCCGCGTGGTGAATGTCAGCCTTGGCGGCGGTAGCTGTTCGAGCATCGAGCAACAGGCCGTGAACGACCTGAACGCTGCCGGCGTGATCGTGGTTGCCGCTGCCGGCAATTCGGCCGGCGCGGTCGAGGCACCGGCCGATTGCAGTGGCGTGATCGCCGTGACGGCCCACGCCAACGATGGTGAGAATGCCAGCTATGCGAACATTGGCACGCAAGTCGCGCTCAGTGCGCCAGGGGGTGGCTGTGGCAATTCGAAGGTGGTGGTCACCGGCGGCGTGGCGACCTGCGCAGCACCGAGCGGCCAGTCGTTTATCCGCACGCTGTCGAACGCGGGCGCGGCCGGACCCACGACCTACAACATCGTCAATTCGCAGGGCACCAGCTTCGCCGCGCCGATGGTATCCGGCGTCGTGGCGATGATGCTGGCAGTCAATCCGTCGCTGACGCCGGCCCAGGTCACTTCCTTGCTGAAAAGCTCCGCACGCGCGCATCCGGCCAACACGTTCTGCACCACCGGCAGCAACGTCGGCAAGTGCGGCGCGGGCCTGCTCGATGCCGATGCCGCACTGGCTGCCGCACCGAATCCGCCGTCGTCGGGCACGACTTCGCAGAGTACTTCCGGCGGTGGCGGCGGTGGCGGCGGCGCATTCGCGCCGTGGAGCGCGGCGGTCCTGCTGGCGATCGGGCTGATGGGATTTGCTACGCGGCGGCGGCGTTAGAAGTCAGTCGCGGATCCAGCACTGGCCCTCTCCCCCGGCCCCTCTCCCGCTCGCGGGAGAGGGGAGCAACCCCAACGCATTTCATCGACGCCGCTGGCCCCACCACTCCTGCAGCAGCCAGCAGCCAAAGCCTGCCGCGGCGCCCGCCGCATGCGCGCCGCGCACGACGCCGAAGCCCCACGACGGATCCAACACAATCGCGGCCAGCCACGACTGCTCGATCCACACCTTGCCGAGCACGATCACGCAGGTCACCACGCCGATCACGCGTGACCAGCCGTCTGCCTGCAGCAGCCGTAGCGCAACCCACAACGCCAAGCCATGGGTGGCGCCCGACAATCCGCCGTACCAGCCGATGGCCGGCATGCGCAGCAGCACTGCCTGCACCACCAGCCCACAGACCATCAGTACCACCAGCATCTCGCGGATACGCACCACCCGGCCGGCCAGCAGCAACAGGCCTGCCGTGGCACCGATATCGGCCAGGTAGTGCTGCCAGTCCAGATGCACCCACATTGCCGTGGCAACACGCCACCACTGGCCATCGCGCAACACTGCGTCGCGCACATAGAGTCCGTGCGCGTAGCACCACGGCACGAATGTGAACAGCGCTGCCAGCGCGGCCACGCCAGCCACCGTGGCCAGCATCGCCGGCCAGCCCGGCAAGGTGGCTTCAGCCCTCACCGAAGACCGCATGCCACAGTGCACGCACCGGGGCCGTCTGTTCGACGACGCTGTCTGGTGGCACGCGCGCCTGGTCCTGGCCATCGAGCCGCAGCTTGTGCTGGCGCGCACGGAACACCCGGTAGGCATCTCCCGCGGCCAGGGCCAGTCCCGCATCGATCAGGTTCAGCACGCCGGCCATGCGCAGTAGCGCGATATTGCCGGCGTTGCGCGTCAACTCGGGGTGCGCGCCGCTATGCAACAGCACCAGGTATTGCACCGTGAATTCGATGTCGACCATGCCGCCCCGATCATGCTTGAGATCGAACAGCTTGGTCGGATTCGGATGGCCCTCGGCCACCTTGGCGCGCATCTGCCCGATCTCTTCGCGCAACGCGGCAGGGTCGCGCGGCTGGCGCAGGATCTCGTCGCGCAGATCCTCGAAACGGTTGCCAATCTCGCGATCCCCGGCACCAAAGCGCGCGCGTGTCAGCGCCTGGTGTTCCCAGACCCACGCGGTGTTGTCGCCTTCGCGCGATTGATAGCGCCGGAACGCGTCGAAGCTCGTCACCAGCAGCCCGGCCGCGCCGTTCGGGCGCAGGCGCGTATCGACATCGAACAGCATGCCCGCCGCGGTATGGCTGGTGAGCCAGGTGATCAGCCGGCGCGCATAGGCGGCGTAGACATCGGGCGCACGCTCATGGTCGTCGTCGTAGAGAAAGATCAGGTCGAGGTCCGATGCGTAACCCAGTTCCTTGCCGCCCAGCCGGCCATAGGCAATGACGGCGAAACGCGGCGTGTCACGATGCCGCGTCGCCAGCTGGCGCCACACCGCCTGCATCGTGACTTCCAGCATGGCATCGGCCAGGTCCGAGAGGCGGTCAGCCACCTGCTCCACCGTCAACAGGCCCTGCAGATCCTGCAGCAGGATCCGGAAGGTCTCGGCATGGTGCTCGCGGCGCAGGATGTCCATCTGCGTTTCGACCTGGCCATCGGAAGCATGCAGCCGCTCCGCCAGACGCTCGCGGAATGCGGCCCAGTCGGGCGCGCTGGCCAGCGCATCGCTGTCGAGCAGTTCATCGAGCAGTTGCGGATGGCGGGTCAGGTAGGTGGCGGCCCAGCGCGATGCGTGCAGGGTCTGGGCCACGCGATCCATCGCCTGCGGGTATTCGGACAGCAGCGACAGGTACGACGCGCGTCGGCTGATCGCATCCAGGAAATCCAGGAAGCGCGCAATGGTGCCATCGGCGTCGTCCTGCTTCGCGGCCAGTTCGAGCGCGCGATTGACAAGCAGGTCGAAGCGGCCACGGCTGGTTTCCGACAACGCGCGATAACGCATCGAGGTGCCGATCGCGCGCAGCCGGTCGTAGAGGCCCGTGCAATCGCGAAATCCCGCGGCCTGCAATGCCTGGCACGGTGACGATTGCGGATCGGTCTCGTCGGCGTCGCCGGGATTGTCCTGGGCCGCGCGCGAAGCCATTTCCTCACGCACCAGCGCCGGCCAGAGCGGCTCGCTTTGCGCGGCGTCGGGATCGGCGAACGGATCGGCAAACGTGGCTTCGAACTGCTGCGCCACCGGCTCCATCAACGTGTTCATCTGGGCCACCAGCGCATCCCAGTCCGCGCAGCCCATCATCAGCGCCACCGCCGCGCGTTCATCGTCGGACGTTGGCAAATGATGGGTCTGGGCATCGTCGCGATACTGCAGCCGGTGTTCCAGCTGGCGCAGGAAACGGTAGGCGTCGGCCAGTTGTCCGGCCTGGCCCGCCGGCAACAGGTTGCGCGCCACGGCCACGTCGAGCACTTCCAGCGTCGGGCGAACGCGCAGCGCGGGATCCTGCCCGCCGCGAATCAGCTGGAACACCTGCGCCATGAATTCGATCTCGCGAATTCCGCCACGCCCGAGCTTGATATTGAACGAGCGCTGGTTCACGCCATGCCCGGCCAGCCCGCCGCTGCGCTTGGCGGCTTCGGCGCGAATCTGGGCATGCAGCGAGCGGATCGCGGCAATCACGCCGTAGTCGAGATAGCGGCGAAACACGAACGGCGTGGTCAGGCGCCCCAGCAACGCGGCAGCGCGCGCGGCATGCGGGGTATCGACGGCCGACACCACCCTGCCCTTGATCCACGCGTAGCGCTCCCACTCGCGGCCCTGCACCACCAGGTATTCCTCGAGCATGCCGAAGCTGCAGACCAGTGGGCCCGCATCGCCGTTCGGACGCAGGCGCATGTCGACGCGAAACACATAGCCGTCGCCGGTCACTTCCGCCAGCAGCGTGATCAGCCGCCGCCCGAGCCGGATGAAATACTCGTGATTCGACAGGCTGCGCGATCCACCCTGCGTGTCGCCATCCTCGTCGTAGAGAAAGATCAGGTCGATGTCGGACGATACGTTGAGCTCGCGCCCACCCAGCTTGCCCATGCCCACCACCACCAGCTCCTGCACCTCGCCGCTCTGGTCGCCGGTGGGCTTGCCAAAGGTGGTGGCCAGGTCATCGCCAAGCACGCGCAGGCCGTACTGGATCGACAGCTCGGCCAGATCGGTCATGGCACCGGTGATCTCGGCCAGCGTGGCCAGCCCGCGCAGGTCGCGCTCGATCACCGCGCACATGACTTCGGCACGCAACCGGCGCAGCGCCTGGCCCGCGGCGGCCTCGGCATCGGCCGCCGGCGCCTGCAATGCCTGCAGCCGCGCCTCCATCCAGCCCCGCGTAAGCGGCCCCGCCGACGCCTCGGCAATGATGGCCGGCAGGCCCGGGCGGGCGGTCAGCACACGCCGCGCGTAATGGGAGTACGCCGCCGAGTACAATACGTGGCCTTCGCATTCGGCGGGGGCCAGTCCGTGCGCCGTCATGGTGGCAAAGGCCCCCTGGGCCATGTTGCCGCTTGGGCCGGCGGCCCCGGGTGATGCAAGGATCGAAGTGGTTCCGGCGCCATCCGTCGGGCGCTGCGGGTCGATCGAAGCCGGGGCATGGCCCGCGGCGGAACTCGTCGGATCAGGGACAGTCATTCCATTTACTTTTGCTTGTCCGGGCAGGCGCCGTGAGAGACCGCGGTGGCGCTTGCACGCACCACTTTGGAGAGCGGCTAGTATTGTCGGATAATCTGCGCATGTCCAGCCGCCCAGCCGCCCCGGACGACGGTACCGCATCCCCACGCACGGGCGGCGATGGCGCCGTCGCGGTCGCCACCCCTTCCTCGCCTGCCACTGCCGCGCCCGGCCGCGGCCGGCGCCTGCTGGCGCTCGTCCGCACCGGACTGCGCGCCTGCCTGCAGGGCATCCGCACACTGGCACGCCATCCGGCCTGGGGACGCCTCTGGCGCGTGCTGGTCCGGATTGCGCTGGCGCTGGCCGCGCTGGCCATCGTCGCGGTACTGCTGATCCGCTTCGTGCTCTGGCCCCAGGCCCATTCCGCGCGCCAGTGGCTCGAACGACAGGGGTCGGAAGCACTATCCGCACAACTGAGCATCGGACAGCTCGACACCTACTGGGACGGCTGGCGCCCTGCATTCCGCGCCCGCGACGTGCGCGCCGTCGATCGCCAGCAACGCACCTTGCTGGCGGCGGCATCGCTCGAAGGCAAGCTGTCGTGGCAGTCGGTGCCGGCCTTGACGCTGCAGTTCGCCAGCCTGACCGCCGACCGCACCGATGTGCTCGTGCGACGCACGCCCGAAGGCCGCCTGCTGGTGGCGGGCGTTCCGGTCGAGGCGACCCAGCGGTCCAGGGACAACGACCCCTTCCTGAACTGGCTGCTGACGCAGGGCCGCATCGAACTGGTCAGCGGCAACCTGCGCTGGCTCGACGAGAAAGCCAAGCTCCCGCAACTGGACGTAGCCGACATCCATTTCGTCGCCGAACGCCATGGTGCCCAGCACACGGTACGGCTGGAGGCGCACAGCGCTTCGCTGGCGGCCCAGCCACTGGTGTTCCAGGCCAACCTGCGGCACGACTACCTGCATGGCGCGGGCAACTGGCGCCACTGGGCCGGCCAGGCCAGTTGGGCATTCAACCAGTTGCAGTTGCCCGTGGTGCAGCGCTACCTGGCGATCTTCGACAACGTCAACAGCGGCGTCTTCAGCACCGATGGCACGGTCGACCTGCGCGGCGGCCACGTGCTGCGCAGCCAACTGCGCCTGCGTGCTACGGGCGTGGACCTGCAACTGTCGGGCGCACCGGCACCACTCAAACTGGCCAACGCCCAGGCCCTGCTGCTGCACAAGGGGGACCGGGCTGGCAACAACACGCTGACGATCGACACGCTGCTGTGGCAAGCCGAGCCACTGGCCGGACCGCCCTCGGCGTCAGACAGCTCGTGGCGCGAAGGCATGCGCAAGGTCACGGTCGGCTGGACGCGCGACAATGCCGGCCAGTTGCGCAAGTTCTCGTTGCGCGCGCCAACCTTCGACCTCAACACGGTACGCGCGCTGGCGGCCTCGATGCCGATCGATACGGCGGTGCTGCGTCAGTTGCGGGCACTGCAGCCGGCCGGAAATATCGACAACCTCGACGTGAGCTGGGCCCGCGAGCGCGCCAGCATGCTGTCGCGTCAGCCAGGGGCGCCTCACTACACGGTGCAGGGCACGCTGCGCGGCGTATCGGTCAACAGCCAGCCGGCAATGCCTGCCGTGGGCCCCGATGGCAAACCCCATGCGGGCACGCCCGGCTTCAGCAAGCTGTCCGGCAATTTCAGCTTTGACGATCGCCAGGGCACCGCGCGCGTGGACAGCAGCGGCGCCGCGCTGATGTTCCCCGGCGTGTTCGAGGATCCGGTGGTGCCGTTCGACCTGCTGCGCGGCGAGGTGCGCTGGACGCATGAAGGCGACACGCTCGTGGTTCGCACCGACGGCATCCACTTTGCCAATGCCGACACCGCTGGCAACTTGCGTGGCAGCTGGCGCGCCGGTGGCGACGGCAACAGCGGCATCGCGGACCTGTCCGGCGAACTGGAGCGCGCGCTGGCCAATCGCGTGCCCCGCTACCTGCCGCTGACCATGCCCGCCACGCGGCACTACCTGCAAGGCGCCCTGGTCGATGGCGAGGCCCATGACGTCAAGTTCCTGGTCAAGGGCGACCTGCACCACTTCCCGTTCCATCCGCCGTTTGCCAAGGCCGGCGATTTTCGCGTGGAAGTGCCGGTACGCAACGTGACCTACCAGATCGCCCCGCATGAGACCGGTACCAATATTGGCGGCAGTGCCCACGGCAATGGCACGGGCAATGGCACGGGCAATGGCGCCGCGAATGGTGCCGGCACCGCGTGGCCCGATTTCACCGATATTTCCGGCAACCTGCTGTTCGAGCGCAGCAAGATGTCGTTTGTGGCCCGGCAGGCGGGCGTAAAGGGCATCCCGGGTGTCACCGTGCGCGACGTCAACGGGCAGATCGACGACCTTGGCGATCATGGTCACCTGATGATCGATGGCTCGGCTTCCGGCACGGTGCAGGGTTTCCTGCGCTACGTCGCCGCCACTCCGGTCAACGGCTGGACCGGCAATATCACCGAGAACGCGCGCGCACCGGGCCATGGCGAACTCAAGCTCAAGCTCGACCTGCCATTGAGCCATGCGGCCGGGTCGAAGGTAAATGGCGAGTTCCGCTTCCCCGGCAACGACGTCACGCTGTTCCCCGACCTGCCCACGCTGTTCGGCGCCACGGGCGCGGTGGCCTTCGACGAACACGGCTTCCAGCTCAACAATGTGCGCGGCCGGTTCCTCGGTGGCGAGACCCGCATTACCGGCGGTACACAGCCCGATGGCACCACGCACGTGGCCGTGGGCGGCACCGCCACCGCACAAGGCCTGCGTGACGCGCTGGGCCCACGCGCGGCAGCGCTCGGCACACGCATCGACGGCGCGACGCCTTACAGCGCGGTGGTCGGCGTGCGCGACAAGCGCCTGCAGATCCAGGTGGCATCCGAACTCAACGGCCTGGCGCTGAACCTGCCTGCCCCGCTGGGCAAAGCAGCCGGCCAGGACATGCCGCTGCGTTTCGAGCTGCGGCCTTCGCCGAACCGCGCGGGACTTGACGATGTCACGCTGCAACTCGGCAACAACGCCAGCGCACGCTATGTGGTACGCCGGAACGAAAGCACCGAAGTCATTGCCGGCGGCATTGGCGTGGGGCAGCCCGCACCACTTCCCGCCAGCGGCGTCACGGCGGCGGTGACCGCCGAGCGGCTCGATGTGGATGCATGGCGCGGCGTGTTCGATACATCGTCGGGCGACCGCAGGCCGGCGGACGAAGTGGACCGCTCGTCGCCATTCCTGCCCGAGCGCGTGTCCGTGCGTACCAAGGTTCTCGACGCGTTCGGCCGCAGCCTTGACGATGTCCAGATCGACACGCGCCGCGAAAGCGGCGGCTGGAACCTGCAGGTCACCTCGCGCCAGATCGCCGGCACCGGCCAGTGGCGCCGCGATGCCAGCCATCCTTCGGGGTCGCTCGCGGTGCGGCTTTCACACCTGGATATCCCCGATGCCACCGACGACGGCCATATGACCGAAGCCATGACGCGCAGCATCGAGGAATTGCCCGCGCTGGACCTGGTGGTCGACAAGTTCGTGTTGCATGGCCGCGATTTTGGCAAGCTCGAAGTCAAGGCGCATACCAGTCACACCGACAACCAGCCGGTCTGGACGCTGGACAGCCTGACCATCGAACAACCGGGCGCAACGCTGACCGGCAGCGGCAGCTGGCGGCTGCCGCGCCGCCTGCGCGAGGCTGCGGCACAGGACAGCGCATCGCCCACCGAAGGCCGCCGCACGCTGCTGAACTTCAAGCTCGACATCCGCAACGCCGGCGACGTGCTGGACCGCATGGGCATGGCCCACACGCTGCGCGACGGCAAGGGCGTTCTCGAAGGCCGCATCGCATGGCGCGGATCGCCGATGTCGATCGACTATCCCACGCTGACCGGCAAGCTGTCGATGAAGCTCGAGAATGGCCAGATCCTCAGCGTGGACCCTGGCGCGGCGCGCCTGCTCGGGGTGCTGAGCCTGCAAAGCCTGTTGCGTTTTGCCACGCTCGACTTCCGCTCGCTGACCAGCAAGGGGCTGGTATTCGACGATGTCACCGGTTCCGGCACCATCGAGAACGGCGTGGGCAAGATCGAGGAATTCCGCTTCAAGGGCAGCCAGGTCATGGCGTCGATGACCGGCTCGGCCGATCTGCTGCATGAGACCCAGGACCTCGACGTGGCCGTGGTTCCGCGCATCAACGCGACCACCACGTCGGTGGCGGCGGCGTTCATCAATCCGGTGCTTGGCATCGGCACGCTGGCCGCGCAACTGATGTTCGCCGACGAATTCTCCAAGGTGTTCACGCAGCACTACCGCGTGAGTGGGTCGTGGGCCGACCCCAAGGTCACCAAAGTGGAGGACAATAAGTCGCGCCAGCCGCCGGTGCAGGAGCGTTCCGGCGCCTATCCGCGCTAACCCCCGCACCAGGTCCACCGGCCTTGCGCCGGCATGATCGAAAAGGAAGCCACGATGACCGCTCAGACACCGTTCCGCGTTGCCGCGATCCAGACCGTCACGGGGACGTCGCTCGACGACAACCTCGCACGTGCCGACCAACTGATCGCCGAGGCCGCAAACGGTGGAGCCGAGCTGGTACTGCTGCCCGAGTACTTTTGCCTGATGGGCCGGCATGAATCGGACAAGGTGGCCATCCGCGAACAGGATGGCGATGGCCCGGTGCAGCGCTTTCTTGCCGATGCCGCGCGACGGCACCGCATCTGGCTCGTCGGCGGCACGCTGCCGATGTGGTGTGGCGATGACAACCGCGTCTACAACACGTCGCTGGCGTTCGACCCGCGCGGCGAACGCGTGGCGCGTTACGACAAGATCCATTTGTTTGGCTTCACCAAGGGCACGGAAAACTTCGACGAATCGCGCACGATCCTGGCCGGCAAGTCGCCGGTGTCATTCAACGCGCCATGCGGCCGGGTAGCCATGTCGGTCTGCTACGACCTGCGCTTTCCGGAGCTATACCGCGGCCTGGCTGACGACAAGGCAGGCGACGGCATCAGCTTGATATTGATGCCGGCCGCCTTCACCTACACCACCGGGCAGGCCCACTGGGAAATCCTGCTGCGCGCGCGGGCCATCGAGAACCAGTGCTATGTGCTGGCCGCGGCACAGGGTGGCAAGCATGAGAACGGCCGGCGTACCTGGGGCCACTCGATGCTGGTCGACCCGTGGGGCGAACTGATGGGCGTCTTGCCCGAAGGCGAAGGTGTGGTATCGGGCGTGATCGATCCGGCCCGCCTTGCCGAAGTGCGCCAGAACCTTCCTGCGTTGCGGCATCGCGTGCTGTAGGATGCAGGGCATTACCGTTTGCATTTCACCGTGGCCTGCGCGCCACGGGGCTCAAGACCAAGGACAATCATGAACGCCGGAGATCTCGGAATCCGCAACCTGGCCACCGCGCAACAGCTGCTGCTGGCACCGTATGGTCTCGACGAGGCCAAACTACAGCGCGTACTGGCCGACATCTTCACGCACAAGGTCGACTATGCCGACCTGTACTTCCAGCACACGCGCAACGAGGCGTGGAGCCTGGAAGAAGGCATCGTCAAGTCCGGCAGCTTCAGCATCGACCAGGGCGTGGGCGTGCGCGCGGTCTCGGGCGACAAGACCGCCTTTGCCTACTCCGACGACATCAGCCTCGCGGCGCTGTCGCAGGCCGCCGCGGCCACGCGCACGATCGGCAAGGCCGGCAGCGGCCGGGTCAAGGTAGCTGGCGCCATGGCATCGCAGACTGGCCGCAACCTCTACACGCCGAACGACCCGCTCGACTCGATGACCGCCACCGAAAAGGTGGCCCTGCTGGAACGGATCGAGAAGATGGCACGTGCCAAGGACCCGCGCGTGGTGCAGGTCATGGCCGGGCTGGCCGGTGAATACGACGTGGTGCTCGTGGCCCGCAGCGACGGCGTGATTGCCGCCGACGTGCGCCCGCTGGTGCGCGTCTCGGTGACCGTGATCGTCGAACAGAACGGCCGACGCGAAATTGGCTCGTCCGGCGGTGGCGGCCGTTATGCATATGGCTACTTTACCGACGAACTGCTGCGCAAGTACGTGGATGAAGCCGTGTCGTCGGCACTGGTCAACCTGGAAGCGCGCCCGGCCCCGGCCGGCGCGATGACCGTGGTACTGGGCCCGGGCTGGCCCGGCGTGCTGCTGCATGAAGCGGTCGGCCACGGCCTGGAAGGTGACTTCAACCGCAAGGGCTCGTCGGCATTCGCAGGCCGCATGGGCGAGCGCGTGGCCGCCAAGGGCGTGACCGTGGTGGACGACGGCACGATTGAAAACCGCCGCGGATCGCTGAACCTCGACGACGAAGGCAACCCGACCCAGTGCACCACGCTGATCGAGGACGGCATCCTGACCGGCTATATCCAGGACACGCTCAATGCGCGCCTGATGAAGATGCCGGTCACCGGCAATGCGCGCCGCGAAAGCTATGCCGCGCTGCCGATGCCGCGCATGACCAATACGTACATGCTCAATGGCGACAAGGACCCGCAGGAAATCCTCGCCAGCGTGAAGCGCGGCCTCTACGCCGTGAACTTCGGTGGCGGCCAGGTCGACATCACCAATGGCAAGTTCGTGTTCTCGGCCAGCGAGGCCTACATGATCGAGGATGGCAAGATCACGTATCCGGTCAAGGGCGCGACGCTGGTCGGCAACGGCCCCGAATCCCTCAAGGACGTGACCATGATCGGCAACGACATGCGCCTCGATTCCGGCGTGGGCGTCTGCGGCAAGGAAGGCCAGAGCGTACCGGTGGGCGTAGGCCAGCCGACGCTGCGCATCGAAAACATGACAGTAGGCGGCACGGCTTAAAAAACCCCGCTGTTTTGCTCCCCTCTCCCGCACGCGGGAGAGGGGTTGGGGGTGAGGGCCAGCGGTTCAAATTGCAATCGCCGCGTCTTGATA
>NZ_DBHKYV010000036.1:0-94879 GCF_057315035.1 Cupriavidus sp.
AGTTTGCAGAAGATTTTTTTCTCTGCCGGTCAGCGCTGAAAAACCTCTCCAACCCCGCCCACTGCTGCCTCCCAACCCTTGTCGCGACTGCGTTTGCAGAGCGCTTTGTGTTGCGAGGGGGCGAATCTTAGATGAGCTTTTCCCTGCTGACAAGACTTTTGTCACAAAGACTTTAAAAAAGTCTGAAAGGGTCCCATGGGATACTTTTGGGAATCGATTTTCTTGTCGATGTATAGAATCAGGACTTCCAGGCCAGTTGCAGGCCTTCCGTGAACAGGAACGAACCCATGACAATCGAAGCAAAGTGGCTGGCCAGTTCAGGCTCCAGCGTCTGCGATCTAGGTAACGGTACGGCCAGATGGCAAAGTGACCTCGATGCACCCATGGGCGACCCGACGATTCCCAACCCCCACGATTTGCTCGACTCGGCGCTTGCGGCCTGCACGACCCTGACGCTGCAAATCTATGCGAAGCGCAAGGGCTACGATCTTCAGGAAGTACATGTCAGCGTCGCCCATGAAGAAACGCCTGGCGCCTACAAGATGGTACGCACCATCGCGTTGCGCGGTGAGTTGGCGACAAATGTTCGTGAGGACCTGCTCCGCGTGGCCAACAAGTGCCCGGTACACAAGTCACTGTCCGCCCAGATCTCGATCGACACCTCGCTGATCGACTAAACAATATCGCATAGATATTGACGGCTCAAATGATAATAGTTATCATTTGAGTTCTCGGGTTTTTGACACGACCTGAGTCAGCAAATGGGTTTCCGGACACGTTCGTGTCCGGCCTTTTTTTGCTTGCCATTCCTGCTGGCCGGTCATCCTGGCTACCTCCCCTTCTAGCTCCGCAAGCTTCAATACGTTGACCCACAACGGCACGCACCAGTCTTTGTTCGCTGGCCCACGAACTACATGACGCCACAGGCCGCAAACAGCACTCACCCGCTTTGTCGCACATTAGTCGCGGCTTAAGATGAACCTAAAAGAAAACATTGGCAGCACCAGGCAGGGATTCATCGGGAGCGGGGACATCTTGGCGAATTACATCGAAGAGTATTGCGCGCGTATCCGCCGTGGCGGCATACGCGGTATCGCGGAAAAGCCGGTAGTGGTTGACCAGGACGGGACCTACGTCATGACATACGTCCCCTATGAACACCGCAACGAAGGCGCGCGGTTGATGCTGGTAAGCACCACGCCTGGCCATACGCACGTACGGCTGGCTGCAGCGCTCACCGACGAACTGTTGCGCGCACATTCGCCGGGCAGGGTCATCCAGCGCGAGCACAAGCGACGCGTGGAACTCGGGGGCGGCATGGTCAGGCCTAACCTGATACGTATGCTCGACCATTTCCGCGTGCCGGAACTCATCGAACAGCCCCACGCCGCGGCCCTGTGGAATGAAGGCTTCCCCTTGGTGCAACCACTGACGCTGCTGCCGCACGCCACCACTCGGCGCGGCCTGGCGTTCGATGGCCCGTTGGAGGAACTGCTTGGGGTTCCGATGCTCCGCATGGTTTTCGAAGAACTGTTTTTGGCGGCCTTGCGCCAGTGCCGGGCCGACGCCGTCTACGTGGGTCTTGGGCGCACTGCCTGGGCAGGTCTGCTGCATGCCGTCCACCTCGGGCTACTGAGCCGCCACCAGCTGATTGGCATGATGCCGGTCCCGGCCCGCGCAGGCAGCATGGTCCGTTACTTCCTGCGCGAGGTCCGCGAACGCGACCTGTCGCCCAATGATCCCGTGCGTCACCGCCTGGCCTGGCTCGATGCGGCCCACGCCGAGATGGAGGCCGGTACGCGGCGTATCCGCGCGGCCATGGCGCCAGCCAGCCAACCGGACCGGCTCATCGCGTAGGCCGAAAACCGGAGTTCCATGGAATTTGTGCCGCATGCCCCACTACAGTAGGGATCAATGCCCCTGAGAAGCGTCGATAACCTCTCTTGAGGAATCTGACCTCCTCGCATTCCCGATTGGCGACCCCCGTAGCGCACGGTGGGTCGCAATTTTTTTGGGCGACCGCAAGGCGTTGAAGGGCAGCAGCGGCCAGATCGCTTCGATCTGGCGCAAGAAACACTGAACTGCGGAAATTTCCCACAAGAATTGCGGAAGCGTCGCATTTCCGGCGGCTTGCCACGTCCCTATACTGCCCCGTCATGTGAAACGCCCGGGCCACATGGTGGCAATGGGAGCAGGACATGACAACCATCCTGATCGTCGACGACCATCCCGCGTTGCGGCTCGCGCTGCGCGCGCAGCTTTCCCAATTGCTGGGCGTAAAGCGCATTCATGAGGCCGACAACGGACAGGCGGCCATCGACGCCGTGCGCCAGTTCAAACCCGACCTGGTCATCCTGGACCTCGACATTCCGCGCATGAGCGGGCTCGATGCCGTGCCGCGCATGCGCGCCTTGCATCCGCCCGTCCGGGTACTGGTCCTGACCGCCCAGGATCCCGTACCCTTCGCCGCGCGCGCCTTCCAGGCCGGGGCGCATGGTTTTGTCAGCAAGACCCAGGAGCTGGATGCCATCGTGCGGTGCGTGGAAAGCGTGCTCGGTGGCTTCACGGTGTTCCCCAGTAACAGTCCGCGCGATGCGCCGCGTGACAGCCAGGTTGTCGACGACAACGAAGGGCTGCGCAAGCTGACGGACAAGGAAATGGAAATCCTCCGCATGCTGGCGCGCGGCATGACCAACAAGTCCATTGGCAAGGCACTGTTCATCAGCAACAAGACCGTGAGTAGCTACAAGACGCGGATCATGGACAAGCTCAGCGCCGAATCCCTGGTGGACCTGATCGATTTCGCCCGTCGCTGCCGGTTGATACCATGACGCCCGCCCGCGCGCCTCCCAGACTGCCTGCCGAGGAACGCCGCGCAATCGGCGCCGCCCTGGCACACGCCGCGAGACACGACACCACCGTGCACGCCATGCTGGTGACACATCTGCTCGAAGGCAATACGTCCGACCTGGCCAATCTGCGGCGGGCTGTGTCCCGCCGCGACTGGCAGGCCGTGCATCGCAGCGTGCACCGGATCAAGGGCAGCGCGGCATTGGCGCGCTGCGCCACGCTGGTCGCGGCCGGCAAGTCCATGGAGTCAGCGGCGGGCCATGGCAATGCCGCAGTAGTCAACACACTGTTGCCTCGCTACACCGCAATCCTTGAAGAATTCAATGCCACACTGGCGGCACTGAGTCCGGCTGCCGGAAACGTTGCCGCAAGCAGGTCTGCGCCGAGTCATATTCAACACATTTGAACATCTGCGCATCGGCCGCGTGCAAGTCGTCCGGCGCGCTGGCACACTGTGAAACGGTTCCGGCAGCGCCCCCAGGTCTCATCCGCCGCCGGCCATGATCAATTTGGCAGGAGACATGTCGTGGGTGATTTGCAGGCCTTGCTCGATGGCCACGGGCTGATGCTGGTGTTCTTGAGTGTGCTGGCCGAACAGGCGGGACTTCCGGTACCGGCCTATCCGATGTTGTTCGTCGCCGGTGCGCTGTCGATGCAGGAAAGCGGGCCATCGATTGGCGCGGTACTGTTCGCAGTCATCTCCGCCTGCCTGATTGCCGACAGCGCCTGGTATTTTGCCGGCAAGCGGCTGGGCCAGCCCATGCTGCGTACGATCTGCCGCGTTTCGCTATCGCCAGACACCTGCATACGCCAGACCCAGTCGCTGTACCTGCGCGTCGGGCCGCGGTCGCTGATCTTTGCGAAACTGTTGCCGGGGGCCGGTGCGCTATCGACTGCGATGGCAGGCATGACCGCAACACCTTTCCTCACTTTCATTTTCTACGACGCGCTTGGCGCGCTGGTGTGGGCCGGCGGTGCATTATTGGCGGGCGTGGTGTTCAGCGACTTCGTCGACACCATTCTTGCCGCCTTCAGCGCCTACGGGCATATCGCGGTGATGATTGTGGCCGCGGCGTTCGTACTGTTCATTGCCTGGCGCTTCTGGCTGCGCTGGCGTCTGCTGCGCCGCACTGGCCTCATTCCACGCATGACCGTCATGGAACTGGAGCAGCGGCGCAACGCCGGAGACAGGCCGGTTGTGGTTGTCGATGTACGCGCCCACGGCGACACGCCCATCGAACGCATTCCCGGCGCGCTTGTCATGGAACTGCACGCCCCATTCGATGCGCTGGCTGAACAGGACGCCGCATCCGACATCGTCGTGTATTGCGCCTGCCCTCATGAAATGTCCGCAGCCGTGCTGGCTGAACGCCTGCGGACCGCTGGCTACGCGAATACATGGGCGCTGGCCGGCGGCTTTGATGAATGGAAGCGGCTGCAGGGCGTTCTGGTCGAAAACACTGCGCCCGATTCGCCAAAGCAGGCGGCCGCCCACTAGCACGCCGCAACCGCGTGCCCCGCACTTTCTGTTTGCCGGCCCCTTCCTATACTTGGCGCAGACCGTCAGTGCAGGGGGTGCGGCATGTCGGGAGAAGACCATGGCTGGGCCGATGAAGCCGCGCGCGTAGCGCACCGCAGGCGCGCACTGGGCATGCCGGATCGTCAGGACCCGGATTCCAACCTGGCCCTGGCACTTTCGGGTGGCGGTATTCGCAGCGCCACCTTCTGCCTGGGCGTGATGCAGGCGCTGGCCGAGGCGCCGCAGCCGTTGCCAGCGGCCCCTGCCCCGCAGGCGGCTTCCACCGATAACCCCGGCATCCGCTCGATACTGGCGCGTTTCGACTATCTGTCCACGGTCAGCGGCGGCGGATACATCGGCGCTTTCTTCGCCAGCCTGTTCGTACCTGGCCGCCTGCAACGCGGAACCAATCCGCTCCAGGCTGCCGAGCAAGCGTACCGTACGCTGCAGCACGAGCCACCGGGCCGCATTCGCACCGGGGAGTCGTATGCCAATGCGCCAGGGCGTGCCGCCATGGCCTGGCTACGCGAGAACGGCCGCTACCTGACACCAACCGGTGCCGGCGACAACCTTTACGCGGCCGCCGTCATCGTGCGTAACTGGCTAGCGATGCAATACGTGGTCGGCAGCGCCCTGCTGGTAATACTGGCTGCGCTGGCGCTGGCACTGCATCTGGCCACGGGCGCATGGCCCAGTCTGGGCCGCAGTGAAATGGACTTGCTGCACGATGCCCGGCAGGCTTTCAACGAAGGCACGCTGGCCATCTGGTGGAGCGAGTATCTCTGGCTGCCGGTCATCTCGGCCTTGCTATTGGCCGTACCGCCCGGCGTTGCCTACTGGATGGTCTACCCAAGGTCCGACGATCCGCGCCAGCCGGTTGCCGCGCTGAACCAGGCCACGCTGCTGGCACTCATGATTGGGGCGCTGTTCCTGCTTGCGGCCTGGTGGTTCCAGAAGCTCGAGCCGGGTCTGCGTCTGGCCGGGGCATGCCTGGCAATTGGCAGCCTGGTATGGCTAGCCGTGGGTACGTGTTTCATGCTGCTGGGGCCCGCTCCACGCACGGTGACCACCTATCGTGTCAGGGCCACCCGAGCGCTGCGCGGGGCAATGACGGTCACGGCCGCGCTGGCCGCACTTGGCGCGGCCGATACGGTGGCCCGCACCCTCTATCTCTACAGCTTCATGGCCGCTCGGCCTTGGGGGGCCATCGGAGCCGCCCTGGCGCTGGGCCTGTTGGTCTGGCTGATTCGCTATGGCGCCACATTGCTCGACAACGGCAAGAGGGGCGCCACTGATTCGCCATGGCGCGCAATACTGGCGCGGCTACCGGTGTCGTTGCTGGCCGGGCTCGTGGCTGCGCTGCTGGCGCTATTGCCATTCGTACTATGGTCGTGGGTCGTGCTGTGGGTGCGATGGGATGGCCGGGAACCGGTCGACTGGCTGGTGTTCGGCAAGGCGTGGACGACCCCGGCGCTGGCTGCCCTGTTCCTGCTTGCGCTGTGCATGGCTGTGCTGGTCGGACGCTTTGCCGGCTTTCTCAACCTGTCGACGCTGCAATCGTTCTACGCATCACGGCTTACGCGCGCCTATCTTGGTGCCTCGAATGGCCAGCGCTTCCACACACCGGCGGCCGACCCGCAAGACCGCCGGCGCTTCAGCGTGGCCGAGCCGGCATCCGACGACGCCCTGAACCTCAACGAATACTATGACCCACGGGTGCTGGCCCCGCTTCACCTGATCAACATCACGTTGAACCAGACCGTGGACCCGGCCGAGCAACTGGTGCAACGCGACCGCAAAGGCAAGCCGCTTTGCGTTGGCCCCGGTACGGCGCTGGTGCAACCGGGCGGCGCCCAGCAACTGACCGCCGATTCCTATGCACGTTTCACGGTCGACGGCAAACTGTGCTGTGCCCACTCGCAGCAACTGACCGGCCGCGCGGGACGCGCCACGGAAATGGCGCAGGCGCGCACCGTTGGCGACTGGATCGCCATCTCGGGCGCCGCCGTCTCCACCGGCCTGGGTCGTGCATCGACGCTGGGCACCTCGCTGTTGCTGGGGCTGGCAAATCTGAGGCTTGGCATCTGGTGGCCGTCCCACATGGCGCATGGCACTTCCTGCGGCCCCGCATCGTCGGCCATGCTTCAGCAGACCGATGCAACGCCCGGATTGCTTGGCCGGCTATTCCGTACCCAGTATTACCTTGCCTGCGAACTGACTGCGTGTTTCCACGGCACGCGGCGCCGCTGGCAATATCTTTCCGACGGCGGCCATTTCGAGAATACCGGCGTCTATGAACTGCTACGGCCCGAACGGCGCATCAGCCTGGTCGTGTTGTGCGATTGCGGCTGCGATGCCGACTTCCGCTTTGGCGACCTGGCCAACCTGATCCGGCTCGCCCGCATCGATTTTGGCCTGGAGATCGTAGTCGACAGTGCCTGCGCACGGGACCCGGTGCTCGGCAGCGTGTTTGGCACGCCCGAAGACTTTGCGGATCCGGCCTCCGCCGATGCGCAGCAAAAGGTGGCGCTACTGCTCAATGTCCATGCGGCAGGCCAGACCGGGGCGCGCGACAGCGCGCCGGTGATGCGGATTGTTTTGCTCAAGCCACGCCTGACGGCATCGGTGCCGGCCGACGTGCGCCAGTATGGCGGGCTCCATCCAGCGTTCCCGCAGGAAGGCACCGCCGACCAGTGCTTCGACGAAGCGCAGTGGGAAAGCTATCGCGCGCTCGGCCTGGCCATCGGCCGCCGGATCGCCACCGGGCCGGTCGCCGCACGGCTGTTCGGCTAGACCCATGAAGCCGAGGCCATGTGGCCCCACGGCCAGCATGGCCTCTTGGCCACCGCCAGCAAGATCCGGCCGGTGTGACTACCATAGCCCGTCCAAGAATCGAACACGCGCGGTCTATCCGCCGCGTTGCATGCAATGATCCCCTTTTCCCTGCTGGACCTTTCCCCTGTTGCCGAAGGCAGCGATGTAGCGCAGGCCATGCATAACACGCTGGACCTGGCACGCCACGCGGAGCGGCTTGGCTTTCGTCGTTTCTGGCTGGCCGAGCACCACAACATGCCCGGCATTGCCAGCGCCGCCACCGCCGTACTGATTGGTTATGTTGCGCAAGGCACGTCGACCATCCGCGTCGGCTCGGGCGGCATCATGCTGCCCAACCATTCGCCGCTGATGGTGGCCGAGCAGTTCGGCACGCTGGCGTCGCTGTATCCGGGCCGTATCGACCTGGGCCTGGGCCGCGCACCGGGCTCCGATCAGGCCACGGCACGTGCGCTGCGCCGACACCTCAACCACGACACTGCCGACACCTTCCCGCAAGATGTTGAGGAGCTGCAGGCGTACTTCGATGATGTCCGCCCGGGCCAGCGCGTGCGCGCCGTGCCGGGCGCGGGGCTCAAGGTGCCGCTATGGCTGCTTGGCTCGAGCCTGTTCAGCGCGCAGCTTGCGGCGGCCATGGGCTTGCCGTTTGCCTTCGCCTCGCATTTCGCACCCGGCTTCATGCGCCAGGCCGTGGATCTGTATCGCCGCACGTTCCGCCCGTCCGAACAGCTCGACCGGCCGCACGTCATGCTGGGCCTGAATGTATTCGGTGCCGAGACCGGCGACGAAGCACGCCGGCTATTCAGTTCGCTGCAGCAGCAGTTCCTGGCGCTGGTGCGTGGCACGCCCGGCCAACTGAAGCCACCGGTCGACGATATTGCGCGCTTGTGGGACGCCAGCGAAGCCGATCATATCCGCCGCTCGCTGGCATGCTCGGTAGTTGGCGACCCCGCTGCCGTGCGCGACGGCATCCAGCGCTTTGTCGATGATCTGCGTCCCGACGAGTTGATGCTCACCGGACAGATATACGATCACGCTGCCCGATTGCGCTCGTTTGAAATCGCCGCCGATGCGATGCGCAATCTACAACCGTTGCCAGTCATCTGAGATTCGAAACCTGCAGCATGAAAAGAAAAAACCGCGGCAATTTGCGCGGTTTTTTCTTTTGCTGGTTTGACCCGTCGAGGTCAGGCCCTTGCCAACCGGAACGTCGCGCCGCAACTTTTTAGCACCGGACTGGCGCACGGTGCGTTCTGCGTGGAAAATGCGTTATCCGCCGCGCGCGGCAACCAGATAAATGTCGAGGCGCCATGACCGTCATGACCTCAATGAACTCCACGACGTTTTCATTTGTCGATCCTGATCCGGCCGAGGCCGATCCGTTGCAAGGCGAACTGGCGCTGCTCGATCATGCCGCGCGCGTGGGGCCGGTCGCACAGCTTTGGGAAGCGCCGCTGTCACTGGTGATTCCCCGCAGCTATTTGCGCCAGCCCGGCCTCGATGCGGCCCGCGCCGATTTCGCCGCGCGCGGATGCCCGGTCTGGCTGCGCATGTCGGGGGGCGGACTGGTTCCACAGGGTCCAGGCATTCTCAATGTGAGCCTGGCCTATGCGGTGCCCAAGGGGGCGGCCACGTGGATGGAACCGGTGTATCTGCATCTGTGCGAAGTCATCGCGGCCGGGCTGCGCGAAGTTGGCGTGGAAACCCACTGGCAGGCCGTGGAGGGATCATTTTGCGATGGCCGCTACAACCTGGCCTGGGGTCCTGGCGACCGCGCGCGCAAGATTGCCGGTACCGCCCAGTACTGGCGCCGCGCACCCGCCGAATTCCAGTCACCGGACGGGCAGCGCCATCTGGTACTGGCACACGCAATCCTGCTGGTCGATGCCGATCCGGTGGCAATCAACGAACGCGCCAATGCTTTTGAAGCGGCCATTCACAGCGGACGCCACTACGATCCGGCCAAGGTCGTCAGCGTGCGCGAGGCGGCCGGGCTGCCCGACGGCCAGGGGCTGACCGACCGGGTCGTGACGGCGATCCGCGAAGCGGTGCTGCAGTCTGTCCCCCCAGGACATCCGTAATAACAACCAGCGATCACCACAAGCGATCGCATCGGTTGCGCACGCGACGCTAGTCCGCTTACTCGCTCACTGTTCCGCCGAGAAGCGGATATCGCCGTACCAGGCGCGTGCGGTGCCGCCGGTATTGTCGCTGTCGGTCAGGATTCCGTAGCCCGCCACCTTGCCCGGCTTCTCGTGGAACACTTTCTCGAAATCGCTGGCGACATTGCGGCGCAGACTCTGCCATTTGCCCACCTCGCTGCCCACCACGATCATCTGTACGCGGCTAGTGTGAGGATTGGCGATCACCGTTCCCACCGGCGCGCTGTTGGTCCAGATGTACATCAGTGTGGCGTAAGGCAATTTCTCGCCTACGGCATTGGCGGCGAGCATCTCCGCGCGGTCGCCTAGCGACAGGCCATTACTGCGGCCATCGAAGAAGAACACCAGCCTGGCCGGTGCATCCTCGCGGTCACCCACGCTGTTGTCCGCATTCGGGATGGCTGCGGCAACTTTCCAGCGCCAGTTCACGAACGGGGTCTTCGACAAGTCGACATCGCCTTCATGCACCAGCCCCGACGCCGCGCTGCTGGCATCGGCCTGCAGCACCGTGGTGCCTTGCTCGGCCACCAGCGTGTAGTGGGTCAGCGTCTTGCCAGATACAACCGGCTTGTTCTGCCAGCCCTCGGGCAATGGCCCGCCGGGCTTACCCGCCGAAAACGCGACGCCCGCATCGGCCGCGTTGGCCAACAGTGGGGCGCAGCAACACAGGAAAGACAGCAAGACTGAAGTTCGTGGCCGCAGCATGGATACCGCCTTCTTGTTGGTGGAGTGAGCGCCGGTGGCTGCCACCATTCTAGGTACCCCGCTGGCGCGCCGCAGTGAGTCGAACGCTGAATGCGCGATCGGACTCGCGCTGACACAGGCTGGCATACTTCCGGGCAATCGTATTGCTGTGGAATATTTCGCGTCTTGAACATCACATCCGTTTCTTTCCTGCGTCGCGCCCTGACGATGGCCGGCGTTGCCCTGGCCGTGTCCGGCTGCGCCCTGACCCCGGTCACCCCGCTCACTCCGAACACGGCTGCCCGCCTCGCACCGGTGCGCTTCCTGCTGACGTTCGACGACGGCCCGGACAGCGGCCCCTATGGTGGCACGCCGGAGATCCTGCGCCAGCTTGCCGACAATCCGATCGCGCCGGGAATCAAGGCAATCTTCTTTGTCCAGACCGAACACCCGCGGCGTGGCGGCGGTCCTGAAGGCCGTGCGCAGATGCACGATACCTGTGCGCAGGGCCAACTGATGGCTGTGCACAGCGGTGTCGTCGAAGGCCACGTATCGCATACGAAGCTGGCGCCCGACGTCCTGGCCGCATCGCTGCGGCGCGGAGAAGCCGATATCGTTGCGCAATGCGGCCGCGTGGCCAAGATAGTACGGCCACCAAACTGGGCATTCAGCGCGGAAACCGAAACGATCTATCGTCAGGTCGGGCTGGGCATGCTGATGGCCGACGCCAACGCGCGCGACGGCAAGTTCTACGGCTGGCACTTCAGCCTGCGCCGACGCCCGCACATGCGCCATGAACTCGAACGTGTTGGCCAGGCCATGGTTGCGCAGCGGCTGCAGCCGGTAGATGGCGTAACGCCGGTGATCGTGGCCTTCCATGACCCCAACGGCTTCACGGCATCGCACATGACCGACTATCTGCAGATCCTGGTGGATACGGCCCGCGACAATGGCTTGCCACTGGCCAACCCGCCGTTCTATACCGATACACAGGCGGCCGGGCGCGCTGCATTGGTGCGCGCCAGCGCCGGCGTCTACGCCCGCGAAAGCTGGCCCTGATTGCCTCGCCATGCCTTATGCGGCGCGGGGGAATACGGGCGCGGCGTGGAAGTGCTACGCTAACGGCCCGTGGTGCCCTAACCAGGAGAAACACCGTGCCCCGCAAGACCCCCATCGAACGCTATCGCAACATTGGCATCAGCGCGCATATCGACGCCGGCAAGACCACGACGACGGAGCGCATCCTCTTCTACACCGGCGTGAACCACAAGCTGGGCGAAGTGCACGACGGCGCGGCCACCATGGACTGGATGGAGCAGGAGCAGGAGCGCGGCATCACCATTACGTCGGCCGCCACTACTGCGTTCTGGAAAGGGATGGCCAACAACTATCCCGAGCATCGCATCAACATCATCGACACGCCGGGCCACGTCGACTTCACGATCGAGGTGGAACGCTCGATGCGCGTGCTCGACGGCGCCTGCATGGTCTATGACGCCGTGGGCGGCGTGCAGCCGCAGTCGGAAACCGTCTGGCGCCAGGCCAACAAGTACCGCGTGCCACGCATCGCATTCGTCAACAAGATGGACCGCGTCGGTGCGGACTTCCTGCGTGTGCGCGACCAGATTCACTCACGCCTCAAGGGCAATGCCATTCCGATCCAGATTCCGGTCGGCGCCGAAGACGACTTCAAGGGTGTGGTCGACCTGGTCAAGATGCAGGCGATCGTCTGGGACGATGACAGCCAGGGCGTACGCTTCGAGTACACCGACATCCCCGCCAATCTCAAGGAGCTGGCGCAGGAATGGCATGACAAGATGATCGAGGCCGCGGCCGAGGCCAGCGAGGAACTGCTGGAAAAATATCTTGGCGGCGAGACCCTGACCGAGCAAGAGATCAAGGCCGCGCTGCGCAAACGCACCGTGGCGGGCGAGATCGTGCCGATGCTGTGCGGCAGCGCTTTCAAGAACAAGGGCGTACAGGCCATGCTGGACGCCGTGATCGACTACCTGCCGTCGCCGGTGGACGTACCCGCCATCCTGGGCCACACCGAGGACGACAAGGAAGCCGAACGTCATCCGAGCGACGACGAGCCATTTTCCGCGCTGGCGTTCAAGATCATGACCGACCCGTTTGTCGGCCAGCTGATTTTCTTCCGCGTGTATTCGGGCGTGGTCAACTCGGGCGATACGGTCTACAACCCCGTCAAGTCCAAGCGTGAGCGCCTGGGCCGTATCCTGCAGATGCACGCCAACGTCCGCAACGAGATCAAGGAAGTGCGCGCCGGCGATATCGCCGCGGCGGTGGGTCTCAAGGAGGCCACCACCGGCGATACGCTATGCGATCCCGACAAGGTCATCATCCTGGAACGCATGACGTTCCCCGAGCCGGTGATCTCGCAGGCCGTGGAGCCGAAGACCAAGGCCGACCAGGAAAAGATGGGCATCGCGCTGAACCGCCTGGCCCAGGAAGATCCGTCGTTCCGCGTGGCCACCGACGAGGAATCGGGCCAGACCATCATCTCGGGCATGGGTGAACTGCACCTGGAAATCCTGGTGGATCGCATGAAGCGCGAGTTTGGCGTGGAAGCATCGGTCGGCAAGCCGCAAGTGGCCTACCGCGAGACCATCAAGACTGCCGCCAAGGATGTGGAAGGCAAGTTCATCAAGCAATCGGGCGGCCGCGGCCAGTATGGGCATGTGGTGCTGAACGTGGAGCCGTTGCCGCAAGGCGGCGGCTACGAGTTCGTCGATGCCATCAAGGGTGGCGTGGTGCCGCGCGAATTCATTCCGGCGGTGGACAAGGGGATTCGCGAAACGCTGGAAACCGGCGTGCTGGCCGGCTATCCGGTCGTCGACGTCAAGGCCACGCTGGTATTCGGTTCGTACCACGACGTGGACTCGAACGAGAATGCGTTCCGCATGGCCGGTTCGATGGCCTTCAAGGAGGGCATGCGACGCGCCAAGCCGGTACTGCTGGAGCCCATGATGTCGGTGGAGGTGGAGACGCCCGAGGAATTTACCGGCAACGTGATGGGCGACCTGTCATCGCGGCGCGGCATGGTGCATGGCATGGAGGACATCCTGGGCGGCGGCGGCAAGATCGTGCGTGCCGAGGTTCCGCTGGCGACGATGTTCGGCTATTCCACGTCACTGCGCTCGCTGACGCAGGGCCGTGCCACGTTCACGATGGAGTTCAAGCACTACACCGAGGCGCCGGCCAACGTGGCCGAGGCCGTGATCAGCTCGCGCAGGGCCTGACGCAACGACGGCCGGACGGCGATGTGAAAATTTTCACATCGCCGGTTTCTCCCGCAACGGTCCGGCTCGTGGCATGATGGCGACGTCCCAACCGACTCCAGGGAGCGCATCATGATGGCATTTCTCGGTACGGTATTCGTTGGCCTGATCGTTGGACTGATTGCTCGCGCGATCAAGCCCGGCGACGACAAGATGGGCTGGATCATGACGATCATCCTGGGGGTTCTGGGAGCGCTCGCGGCGGGCTATGTCGGCCGGGCGATGGGCTTCTACCAACCCGGGCAACCCGCTGGCTGGATTGCGTCGGTGCTTGGCGCCATCGTCCTGCTGGTCATCTATGATCTGGTACGGCGTAAATCCTGAAACGCCACCTCCAAATCCGCACTACGCACGACGCATTACACACTAGCGCTGGCAGCGAAGCAGCGTCGCATCGCTGCCTGGCGCCGCCATGGCCGTGATCTGCGGCGCCAGCGTGCGCAGCACGCGCACGGCCAGTGCGCTCGTGAACGAGTAGCGCGCGGCGTACGGCTCGCGTACATGCAGCGTGACCGTGCCGAAGTACCGATCTCCCACCAGGAACACGAACGTGGCCGAGCGGTTCACAGTACGCGACGCGATCACGCGTCCGCCCGCGCCATAGGTCTGGAACACCTGGTCGCCCGTGCCGGTCTTGCCGGCGACCTGTAGCGGTGCACCTTGCGCCTGGCCCTTGCGGTTCAGCGGCACGAACGCGCCGTTGATCGACTTGGCCGTGCCGCGCTGCACCACATCGAGCATCGACTGGCGCACCAGCACGGAAATTTCGGGAGCAATCAGCGGTTTGCCGGGCTGCGGCTGCAGGCCGTAGGTCGTGGCGTACGGCGTGTCCGCTGCAAACGCAAATGCCCGCACCGTGGCCGGCTGCGCGTCGACCCCATTGTTCAGGATGATGCCGGCCAGCTCAGCCAGCGCCGACGGCCGATCGCCAGAGGCCCCGATCGCCGTGGCGTACGAAGGCGTCAGTGAATCGAACGGATAGCCAACCCGTTGCCACCGTTTGGCAATCTTCTCGAACGCCTCGCGTTCCAGCAGCGTGCGGATACGGCCATCCTGTCCCAGCTTGCTGCGCGTCTTGAACAGCCAGGCGTAGACGGTTTGCCGGTCAGGACCGCTGGCGTGGAGGATTTCCTTCAGCGGCGCATCGGGATGGGTATCGAGATATTCGACCATCCACAGTTCCAGCGGATGGATCCGCGACAGGTAGCCACGATCGTTGAGGTTGAATTTGTCGTGGCCGTACTTCACGAACAGCTTCTGCAGGTCTTCATCGTCGAGCTTCTGCTTCGGCATCCATTGGCGCAGCGTGCTGGCGAAGGTGTCGTAGTCGATATTCGGACGCACGCTGAGCAGGGTCACCGACAGGCGCACCGCCGCCAGATGCGGCGTCGGTTGCTTGACACGGCCCAGTAGCACCTTGAGCCGCTCATCATTGCTCTTGCCGCGATAGCGCTGCCAGAAATTCAGCATGAACGCGCTGCCTTCCTCATCGGCAAACCGTTCCAGGTAGGCCCGGCGTCCCGGATCGTAGCGGTCCTCGATCAGCGATGCTGCCTCCGGGTGCGCCTGGAATACCTCGTAGCGCACGATGTCGCGCATCATGCGGATGAACACCAGGTTGACCGAATGCTGGAAGCCCACGCGCACGGTCATCTGCCGCTCGCCTTCCCATTTCTCAAAGTTTGTGAAGCTCTGCATGCCGCCGCCGGTATAGAACGCCTCGCCGGGGTTGCCGGAATATTTCCGCTCCATCGCGGCGTCCAGCATCGCGGCGCGCTCACGGTCGGCGGGCTTGGCCTTGATCAGGTAGTCCACCGCCCAGCGCGTCAGCAAATCCTGCCGTGGCACCTTCAACGCAGTCAGCTCTGCCTGACTCATGCCGGCGTAGCGGTCATGCAGTTCGTTGACGACTTCCAGATACGTGACCAGCGTGCGCAGCTTGGCGGTGGACCCAAGATTGAGGCGGGCCCCGGCATTGATATCGAATGGCTGGTCGACGTTGTCGGCCTGCACGCGTACCACGGCGGCATTCCCCACGCGTTCGAACAGCGTGAAACTGGCTACCAGCTTCGACGGATCGTCGCTCTCCTTGAGCAGATTCTTGCCGTATAGGCCCATGTCGTGCGCGTCGGTCTTGTTGCCGATACGCAGTAGTGTCTCGGTCGCCTTGCGTTGCGCTTCGCGATTGATCGTACTGTCGACGGTCAGGTCGAGCCGGTCCAGATCGTAGCGGCTGTCGATGCCGATCATGTGCTGCACGTCGTTGCGCACCTGGTTCACCGCCTTGCGTGTGACCCACGGCTCGGGCACCGGACGTGGCGGCGGCGCGGACTTGTCCAGCGATTGCGTCAGCGCGGCGTCGCGCAACTCGGGCGTAATGGCGTTGGCGGCTGCCAGCAGGCGCAGGTAGCTGCCCGTCAGCGCGTCCAGGTTGGTGTCATCGCGACGCAGGTGGTAGGACGGACGGCGCTGCGAGATGATCAACGACAGCGCCCGCTTGTATGCCTGTGCCTCGCGCGCCGTGGGCTTGCGCACATCCATCTCGCGCAGCAGCGTGTTGACCTCGGTGAAATCTTCGCCGTACCAGACAAACAGCGCATCGCCGATGCCGTTCACTTCGCCATGAACGGCGCGTGCCGACAGCGGCACCGTGTTCAGGTAGTCGACCACGATGTTTTCACGCGCACGCTGCGTATCGGGCCCGTCGCGATACGCACGCAGCGAGGCCGAGGTCATCTGCCGGAACTTGTCCGGAATCGACTGCGTCTTGCCCTCGGGCGAATGGCGATACTTCTCGATCTGGGTGGCCAGCGTGCTACCGCCCGGCCGCTCGTGGTGGCGGTCGACAATCCTGATGCCCTGGTCAAGCACCGCGCGCGAAAGCCGGCGCCAGTCCACGGCCGGATTCATGTTCGGATACTCGGGGTTCAGCAGGGTCTGGTTCTCGACATACAGCAGCGATGACACCAGCACCTTGGGGATGGCCTCGAAATTGTCATACTGACGCTGCGGATAGCGATCGAATGACATCGTCAGCGCATTGCAGTCGCGGATCAGCAGCCCCGCCTGGTTCTTCTCGCGGTAGGGCGGGAAGATGCCCTGGTCCATCAGCCGCACCATGTCGAACGACATGCGCGACTGCGAAGTTGTCACAAAGCCGAGTTTATGTAGCCGCTCGCCGAAATCGCCCAGGCGCTCATAGCCGAGACGTTCATCGTAAGGACCGGAATGCGGATAGCGGATGCTGTCGCTGGGGCCTGCCTCGACTTCATAGGTCAATGACTTGCCCAGGCGACTCATGTATCGAGCCTGCCATTGGGATGTGCGGGCCTCGTTCGCAACGAGGCTGACAACGATGTAGGCGCCGCCGCATACGGCGACCGCCATCCCAGTGAGAATCCAGCCACGACGTGACACGATTTGCATCCGGTTGCGCCGGGCCCGCCGTTTCGGCGGGCGTCGCCGGCTCAATGCCCACGCCGGATAGCCATCATCCGATGGCCACCGCATGCATTCATATTACGCGTATCGGCTGCGGAATGTGCGACGGAAGTTGGCTGTCGCACGTATTGAAACGCTGCCCGTGCGTGGCACGCAACAGGCAGCTTGTGCATCACACCACCGGACGTCCACCGAACGGATAGCCCGGATCGTTATAGCCATGCGTGGACGCATGACCACGCGGCACGAGGTCGTCAACCATGGCTTCTTCCTGTGCCGAAATCGCTGCGCCGACCGCACCAAAATAGTCCTCGAACTGTGCCAGCGTGCGCGGTCCGGCAATCACCGAACTGATGATCGGATTGGCGAGTACCCAGGCCGTGGCAAACTGGCCCGCCGTCAGGCCACGGCTTTCCGCGTGCGCCTTGAGCGTCTGCGCGATGACCAGCGATTCTTCGCGGAATTCCGTTTCCATCATGCGCTTGTCGGCACGCCCCGCGCGCGAACCTGCGTCAGGCGCCTGCCCCGGCAGGTACTTGCCGGTCAGTACGCCGCGCGCGATGGGACTGTAGGGCACCACGCCCAGCCCGAAATGCTGGCAAGCCGGCAGGATTTCCACTTCCGGCATGCGATTCAGCAGGTTGTAGTACGGCTGGCAGGCCACCGGGCGCGGCACGCCAAGTTTGTCGCAAAGCGCTGCGATCTCGGCGATACGCCAGCCACGAAAATTTGATACGGCCCAATAGCGGATCTTGCCCGCACGGATCAGGTCGCCCATCGCACGCACGGGCTCTTCCAGATTCGCGCCGGCAAAGTCGCGATGCAGGTAGAGCACGTCGACATAGTCCGTAGCCAGCCGACGCAGGCTTTGTTCCACCTCGTGCATGATCCAGGTGCGCGAGTAGTTCTGCTGGTTCGGACCCTTGCCCATCGCATTGCCAAGCTTGGTGGCCAGCACCCACTCATGCCGCTGACCTTGCAGCAGGCGGCCCACCATTTCTTCCGAAGCACCCTTGGTGTAGACATCGGCCGTATCGATGAAGTTGACACCGTGCGCGCGGGCGCTGGCAACGATACGTCCGGCTTCGGCCTCGTCGGTCTGGTCCCCGAACATCATCGTGCCGAGGCACAGGGCAGACACATTCAGGTTGCTGGCGCCGAGGCGGCGGAACTGCATGGTGAAATCTGGCATGGCGTAAGTCCCCGATGGACGAAAGATAAATGGTGCAGGAACGACAAACGGCATTGTGCCGCGTTGCGCCATAGCTTGCAGGCGACGCAGGCGGGCAAAAAAAAACGGCACGAATGCTCGTGCCGTTTTTCAGCGAAACAACCTGCGCTCAGTCTTCGAGCTTGGGCAGCGCGGCGCTGGTTTGCGTCGACAGCAGGCCAGACTTGGCGTAAGTCTGCAGCTTTTCGCGGGTATCGATGATGTCCAGCGTGCGCATGGTCAGCTGGCCGATACGGTCCAGCGGCGTGAACATCGACTCGCCCTTTTCCATCGTCAGGCGCTCGGGCTTGTACGTCAGGTTCGGCGAGTTCGTGTTCAGGATCGAGTAGTCGTTGCCGCGGCGCAGTTCGATGGTCACTTCGCCGGTCACGGCGCCTGCCACCCAGCGTTGGGCGGTTTCACGCAGCATGATCGCCTGCGGGTCGAACCAGCGGCCCTGGTACAGCAGGCGGCCGAGGCGGCGACCATTGTCGCGGTACTGCTCGATCGTGTCTTCGTTGTGAATGCCGGAAATCAGTCGCTCGTAGGCGATGAACAGCAGCGCCAGGCCCGGGGCTTCGTAGATGCCACGGCTCTTGGCTTCGATGATACGGTTCTCGATCTGGTCGCTCATGCCCAGGCCATGACGGCCGCCGATGACATTGGCTTCCATGAACAGGTCCACGGCATTGGCGAAGGTCTTGCCGTTCAGCGCCACCGGCTGGCCTTCCTCGAAGCGCACGGTCACTTCCTCGCGCTTCACTTCCACCTCGTCGCGCCAGAACTGCACGCCCATGATCGGCTGGACGATGCGGATACCCGAGTTCAGGTGCTCCAGGTCCTTCGCCTCATGCGTGGCGCCGAGCATGTTCGAATCGGTCGAGTACGCCTTTTCAGCCGACATCTTGTAGTCGTGGCCGCTCTGGCGCATGAACTCGGACATCTCGGCACGGCCACCCAGCTCGTCAATGAACTGCTGGTCCAGCCACGGCTTGTAGATCTGCAGACCCGGGTTGGTCAGCAGGCCGTAGCGGTAGAAGCGCTCGATGTCGTTGCCCTTGAACGTGCTGCCGTCGCCCCAGATGTTGACGCCGTCTTCCTTCATCGCGGCGACCAGCATCGTACCGGTCACGGCACGGCCGATCGGCGTGGTGTTGAAGTACGTGACGCCAGCCGTGGAGATATGGAACGCGCCGCACTGCAGCGCGGCGATACCTTCGGCCACCAGTTGGGCGCGGCAGTCCACCAGGCGGGCGGCTTCGGCACCGTAGGCCAGGGCACGGCGCGGGATCTCGTCGTAGTCCGGCTCGTCCGGCTGGCCCAGGTTCGCGGTGTAGGCGTAGGGAATGGCGCCCTTCTGGCGCATCCAGAGGAGCGCGGCGCTGGTGTCGAGTCCGCCCGAGAAGGCGATTCCGACGCGCTGGCCGGAAGGAATGTGCTGCAGGATGGTAGTCATCGCCAGAAAACCAGGTGAATTTGTCGGCTCTTGGGGCGCCCCCGCATGATCGGATCATGCGGCGAGCCGGTCCGGCGCCCGAAACTCGTAACCGTGAATTGTGACATGGCGCGGCGTCAGCGCCAAACGCGGGGCTGCCGAAAATAAATGTGGACATCGTTCAGGCCGTCGACTAGGCTTTTGTGGACGGCGTACACAAGCGCCGCGCCAGCACACCGCCCGGCCTCTTCCGGGCCCAATCCAAGGAGTTGTCGATGTCTTCGAAAGTCGAGTCGTACCTGTTTTTCGATGGCCGTGCAGAGGAAGCGGCCGAGTTCTACAAGACCGCCGTAGGTGCCAAGGTGGAAGGCCTGATGCGCTTCAAGGATGCTCCGCCCGATGCCGGCCCGGGCTGTGGCCCTGGTGCGGGCAATGCCGAAAAGGTCATGCACATGGCCCTGCGGATCGGTGACACGATCGTCATGGGGTCCGATGGCGAGTGCAAGGGAAATACCGAATTCAAAGGCTTTGCGCTGGCGATCAATGCCGCCGACAGTGCCGAAGTCGACAAGACGATCAGTGCGCTGGCCCAGGGTGGCCAGGTCGTGATGCCGGCCGACAAGACGTTTTTCAGCGAGCGCTTTGGCATGGTGACCGACAAGTTCGGCATTACCTGGATGGTGCTGGTGGAATCCAAACAGGCCGCCTGATCCATCGGCTTCCGGTTGGCCGCCCCATAGCATCGTGCGTGCATCTCGTACAATGCGCGGCCAACCGGAGAATCGCCCATGGAATCCCGCCTGACCGATCTCGAAATCAAGGTCGCCTTCCAGGAGGACCTGATCGAGACGCTGAACCTGACCGTCGCACGCCAGCAGCAACAGCTCGACCTGCTGCAGGCCCAGTTTCGCGCGCTGTACCAGCAGGTGCGCACCAGCGCATCGGCCACGGCCGAATCCAGTCCGCAGCACGAGCTTCCGCCGCACTATTGACGTGCGGATTTCGCCGCAAATGGTATGTTTGAGTCACATATCGGAACGATCGCCCGGCGCGGGGGGTCAGACCGGCTATCGACACCATGGTCCTAGCCCATGCCCCTGACAGCACATTGGACAGCACACAGCGCCCGCCGGCTGATGGCCGCGACGGCATTCGCCGTTTCAGCCATTTCGACCATTGGTATCGCCCACGCCGGCTATAACGTCTGGACCGGTGAATACACGTTCAGCAAGGCCGAACTGCAAAGCGCGGTGGAGCAGCGCTTCCCCACGACATTGCGCTACGGTGAACTGGTCAGCGTGAAGTTGTCGCATCCACGCCTGGTGCTCGATGAAGGCAGCAACCGCGTGATCACGCAGATGGATGCGGCCATGACCAACACGCTCATCCCGTCGCCCCCGATCAACGGCACGATGGCGCTCAACAGCGGCATCCGGTATGACACCACGCGCCGCGCGGTGCTGCTCGACAACCCTACCGTGCAGGATGTACAGGTCCAGGGCATGAGCCAGTATTCGCAACAGCTCAATGCAATCGGCGCGGTGGTGGCCGAGCAGTTGCTCAAGGACTATCCGCTGTACACGTTCAAGCCCGACGAACTCCGTTTCAACGGCAAGGACGTGGAGCCGGGCGCCATTACCGTGGCGCCTGACGGCATACGCGTGCAGGTCAAGCAGCGCTAGGCGGCGGAGATTCCCAGCTGGCCCGCCAGTGCGGCCAGCGTGGGCCCGATCGGTGCTGAAACCTTGAGCGCCAGCAATCCGTCGGCACGCGTGGTGCCAAGGTTGAGCGCGGCAATCGGCAAACCCTTGTCCCTGGCCCACAGGCAGAACCGATAGCCGGAAAACACGGTCAGCGACGAGCCAATCACCAGCAACGCGTCCGACACATCCAATGCCAGGCGTCCCGCGTCCACGCGATCGCGCGGCACCGATTCGCCAAAGAACACCACGTCAGGCTTGAGCACGCCTTCGCAACGCTCGCATACCGGCACCGCAAAGTTGTCGAACAGCGGCGACTCCAGATGGGCATCGCCATCGGCGGCCGGTAACGCCGCGATGTCGCGGAAATCCGGGTTGTGCTGCCATAGCCAGCGTTGCAGGTCCGCACGCGGGTAGCGCGTGGCGCAGGACAGGCAGATCACGTGCCCGATACTGCCATGCAGTTCAATCACGTCACGGCTGCCCGCGCGCTGATGCAGGCCATCGACGTTCTGCGTCACCAGCGCCGCAACGCGTTCGGCCTCACCCAACTGCGCCACTACCCGATGGCTGATATTCGGCAACGCCCCGGCCGCCACCGGCCAGCCCACCATGCTGCGTGCCCAGTAGCGTTGCCGGGCGGCATGGCCGCTCATGAACGCGCTGATCGTCATCGGTGCCGAGCGTTGCCAGCGCCCCTGCTCGTCGCGATAGCCGGGAATGCCGGAGTCCGTGCTGATGCCCGCGCCCGTCAACACGAACAGGCGTGGATGACGCTCGACGAAATCGAGCAGTTCGGCGGCCGGACTCACGGATTCACTCACGAATCGACCTTGACGCGTCCGACCTGGCGCGCTTCCCAGGCCTTCAGTTCCTGGCGATAGCGATCCATCTCGTCGTTATAGAAATCGAACACGCACGGATCGCAACCGCTCTGGCAACACTCGTTGTCGCCAGGCCTGTCGGGCGGCAACGGCTTGGGGTCATTGGAAGCTGGAAATTCGTGATCGGCGGACACGGCAAAGCCTGAAGAATCTGGTACGGCGCCAGTATATGCCGGCCACGCGCGCCCCATGCGGCCAGGGCCTTTGGTCCAATGTGTGCGCGCTCAATCTCTGATATGCAGGAATCCGTGCCCATACTGAATTGTTTCGATGATGCGGTGCCGCGCCTGGCTCTGCTGCTAGTGTTGGGCCAAGCCGGTATGCGGCGGATTGTCTCCAGCCATGCCCACTACCACGCGTGTCATTTCCGTGCTGCAACAGGCCACCGCAATCACGGCGGGGATGCTGGCATGCGTGGTCGCCTGCGGCGCCGAGAAGGGCAGCCAGATCCTGCCGCCACCTAATCCGCCACCGACCGCTCCGCCGGTTCTGGCACCCGCCGATCCGAATACCGTCATCGTAAAACCTTCGCTCCCGCCGCATCCCGACGGCAGGCCCAGGATCTGCCTCGTGCTGTCCGGCGGTGGGGCGCGTGGTGCCGCCCATATCGGCGTCTTGAAGGTGCTCGAGGAACTGCGCGTCCCCGTCGACTGTATCGCCGGAACCAGCATGGGGTCGTTGGTCGGGGGCGCCTATGCCACGGGCATGAGCACCGCCGACATGGAGAAGCTGGTGGGTGGTCTGACCACCGATGCCATCTTCAAGGAACGGCCGCCGCGACAGGATCTGGCGATCCGTCGCAAGATCGATGACCACACGAACCTGGTGACGCCCGAGATTGGCGTGCGATCTGACGGACTCCTGCTGCCCAAGGGCGTGGTTTCCGGCGTGCAACTGGAAACCGTCCTGCGGCAGCTGGCCAACGCGCCGGGCTACCGCGATTTCGACCAGTTACCGATTCCCTACCGTGCCGTGGCCACCGACCTCGTGGCCGGCACACCCGTGGTGTTCAGCGAGGGCGAACTGGCCAACGTCATGCGCGCGAGCATGTCGGTGCCGGGCGCCGTGGCACCCACCGAATACCAGGGCAAACTGCTCGTCGATGGCGGGCTGACCGACAACCTGCCCGTGGACGTGGCGCGCGCAATGGGGGCGGACATCATCATCGCCGTGAATCTCGGCACCCCATTGATGAAACGCGAGGAGCTCACGTCGCTGATCGGGGTCACCGGCCAGATGCTCAATATCCTGACCGAGCAGAACGTACGGACCTCGCTGGCGTCGCTGAAGCCGACTGACATCCTGATCCTGCCCGAGCTGGGCGACTTCTCGGCCGGCGATTTCAATCACCTGCCGAAGACCGTGCCGATCGGCGAGGCCGCGGCGCGGCGCGAAGCCAGTCGCCTGGCAGCGTTGTCGCTGCCGCCGGACCGGTACGAACAACTGCGCGTCGCGCAACGTGCATTGCCGCCGCCGGACCCGCGGCCAGTCGACGAGATCCGTTTCGCGCCGCTGGAGCGCGTGAATTCGGCATTTGCGGCCGCCACGATGGAAACCAGGCCGGGCCAGCCGATCACGCAGGCAACACTCGATCGCGACATGCGCCGGCTGTTCGGCACCGGCGATTTCGAGCACGTGAACTACCGCTTCCTGGAGGAGCCCGGCAAGCGTGTGCTGGGCGTGGACGCCGTGGAGAAGTCCTACGGGCCGAACTACCTGCGCTTTGGGCTGGGCCTCAGTTCGGACTTCCGCGGCAACGCATATTTCAACCTGCTGGCCAGCTACCGCCGGACGTGGCTTAATTCGCTCGGCGCCGAATGGCGCAACGATGTACAGGCAGGACAAACTTCGAGCCTGATCAGCGAGTTCTACCAGCCGCTCGATACGCGCCAGCTATTCTTCGTGGCGCCGCGCATCGAACTGGAACGGCGCCCGGTCAATGTTTACAGCGGTGAGAACAAGATCGCCGAGTACGATCTGCGCCGTACCGATTTTGCCTTCGACGTTGGCAGCCAGTTCACCAAGTATGGCGAGGCGCGGCTGGGCGTGGTGATCGGCCACCAGAACGTATCGTTGTCCACCGGGCCCGCAACCCTGGCACCTTCGACGACGGGCAGCATAGACCGGCGCGCCATCACAGGGCGCCTGCTGTTCGATCAGCTCGACAGCATCAACTTCCCACGTTTCGGCTATGGCGGAACGCTCACCGTTTTCTCGTCCCAGGCCGGCATGGGTGCCACCAGTACCTATACGAAGGGCGAAGTCGCGGTATCCGGTGCCTATTCGGTCGGCAACCACACGCTTAGCGGCGCCATCCGCGCGGGCAGCAACCTGGGTGGCCCCGGTTTGCCGCGCTATGACCTGTTCCAGTGGGGTGGCTTCCTGCAACAGTCGGGCTACAGCACCGGGCAGTTGATTGGCGGCAATCTGCAGTTTGCGAGACTGGTCTACTACAACAAGCTCGCCCATCAGACGCTGCTTGACGGCGTCTACGTCGGCGCATCGCTCGAAGCCGGACGGGTAGGCGCTCCGCTGGTGCCCGGAAATCCGACCGGACTGCTGAAATCGGCCTCGGCCTTCCTGGGCGTGGACAGCCCGATCGGGCCGCTGTACCTGGCCTACGGTCGTGCAGCCGGCGGCCAGTATGCGTTCTACCTGTTCCTGGGCAAGCCTTGAGCCGGCCCGCCGCCACCCGGACCATGACTTGCGCTACGCCCAAAACCCCACAAAAGTTGTATTTAATGTCTTAGCGGCGGTGCTTATACTCGGCGCCGTCGAGAGGATTTGCCCTGATCGACAACCCCCTTCCCCGTCGCCGCATTGATCGGCGACATTTTTTTGTCCGGAATTCGGCAATCGTGGGGCAGCGGCGTTAAGATGCGCGATTATCGAACGCCGCATCGCTACCAACGGTCCATGGACGCCCCCAGCCCGATCAGCATCAAGCCCGCGCAAGCCGATACGGTACGCGCCGCGCATCCGCCAGCCGACATTCTCAACAGTTTTGCCGGCGATCCGAATTTCATGCTGTCGCTGGCGCGTGGCCTGACCGTGCTCGAGGCATTTTCGGAACGCAAGCGCCCACTCACGATCTCGCAGGTGGCGCAACGCACGCAGCTGTCGCGGGCGTCGGTGCGACGTTGTCTCTATACGCTGGAACAACTGGGGTATGTCAGCCAGCAGGATGGACACTTTGCGCTGCGGCCGCGTGTCCTGCATCTGGGGCACGCCTATTTCTCGTCCACCTCGCTGGTTTCGCTGGCCCAACCGATCCTGGACACGCTGAGCGCGCGCGTACACGAGACCTCGGCCCTGGCAATCCTGGACGGCATCGACATCCTGTATCTGGTGCGCTCGGAAGTTCAGCGGGTCCTGACCCATGCGCTTGGCATGGGCAGCCGGTTGCCGGCCTATTGCACGTCCACGGGACGCCTGCTGCTGGCACACCAGCCCGATGCCGTGCTGGAAGCCTTCTTCGAGCACGCGGAGCTGCGTCCGCGCACACTGCTGACCAAGGTCTCGCGTCCCGAGCTGGAAACGGCGTTCCAGCGTGCGCGAGAACTGGACTATGTGCTGATCGATGAAGAACTGGAGCCCGGTCTGCGCGCGATTGCCGTACCGGTGCGCTCGCAGGGAGGCGTGGTGGTGGCGGCCATCAGCGTAAGCGTGAAGGCCAACAAGGTTTCAGAGTCCGAAATGATCGCGCGGCTGCTCAACCCCATGCGCGAGGCGGCAGCCGCGATCGGCAAACTGGTGGGAAGCTGACAGCAAGCAAGCCCCGGGGCTCAACCCCGGTGCGCCAGCTCCAGCTGGAACACCAGTCGCTGCAGGAAATTTTCCATACGTCCGTCCGGGTTCAGGAAGGCGCAGCCGTAGTGGTGAACGGTATTGTCGTCAAAGCCCACCAGCCAGTGGCCCACCACCTGCATGTCCAGCTCCAGGCGACCAAGCTCGCCAAAATCGAGCCGGCACCGCTTGATCACGGTACCCACGGGAAGCTGGTCAGCGCCCACCGCACGCGAACGCAAGCCTACGCCCGACAATGACAGGTCGGCGATATCAAGCTGGAGCACGGTCTTGTCGGTGGAATCCGGCAGCTGGACTTCGCAGCGATATCCCTTGGTCAGCAGCGTGCGCGCGCGGAAATGCCGGCGACGCTGGAAGTGATAGAGCTTCGAGGGAAAGTCGGCGATAAACGCGGGACCGCCTTCGAAGCGCGTGGCGCCCGGGGTGCCCACCACAAAATTCACCGGCACGCCGCGCAGCAGACCCGAAAACGCGTTCTGGTCCGAGGCCATCAGCGCCTGACGCTCGCCATCGGCGCGGCACCAGTCGAAGATGAACGTCTTGTTGGCCGGATCGACGTGCAGGATCGACGTCACGATCTCCGAACCGCCCTTCGAGCGCACGTTGAGCAGACACTTCTGCCATGCCATGTCGCGCAGCACGGTACCGATCTGGGAACTGTGTGTCAGCCGGTAGCGTTCATCCGACTGAACCACATCCTGCTCGTCGGACTCACCCTCTGCCTGGGACAAGTACTGGGCTGCCTGCGGCCCGCGGGGATCTTGAAGACTCATGGAAATACGCTACTTCTAAAGGTGGTTGCACCGCGATGCGCCCTGGGGCAGGCGACGCAATGGTCTGGAATCGGGCGGCGGCCAGCGCCGCATGGTAAGCGCGCCATCAAGGCGGCGCAAGCATATGCCATGGCCTTCGGCAAAATACGACGTAACTTTAGCGACCAACTTCGGTGGGGTAGCTTCCGCTACGCTTTCGGCAAAGAAAACACCCTACACATTGCACTACGTGCACTACGAGCATTAAGCAACTGGCGATCCGATTTCACTGCGCAGCCAGTCTAGCAATGCTCGCTTGCGCCCGTCATGGACAAACGGAACCGGCGAGATCAGGTGATACGCCGAGCCGTCGGCCACAAAGCCCAACGGCGCCGCGAGACGTCCGTCGGCAAGTTCGTCGGCAACCATCAGCGCCGATGCCATGGCCCATCCCAGGCCAGCGGCGGCGGCCTGCACGCTCAGGTAGAAGTGTTCGTACCAGGCCTCGTTCGACGGTTCCGGCGCAGAGCCAGCCAACGCAACCCCGGCGCTGCTCGCCCACCGTTGCCAGGCATCTGGCCGGGTACGCGTATGCAGGCGAACCATGCGCCCAGGATCGGTCACGGCCTGATCGGGCCTGCAAACCGGCCCGACCCGCTCCGGCGCCAGTTCCCGCGTGTGCCAGCGCGGATCAAATGCAAAGTCGTTTCGCCGCAGCGCAACATCGATACCGCTCGACTGGAAATCAACCGGACCACCCGCCGCCATCAGATGTAGAGGGATGTCCGGATGGGCTGCCGTAAAGCGTCCCAGCCGAGGAATCAGCCAGCGCATGGCGATAGTCGGCTCGCAGGACAGTACCAGGGCCGCTTGCGGTGCCGGTGCGCGAATTTTCTCAACCGTCGCGGCCAGCAGGTCCATCGACTGGCTGGCCGCGGCATGCAGGGCACGGCCGGCCTCCGTCAGGAAGACCGCACGATTGCGCCGCTCGAACAGGGGCACGCCCAATGCATCCTCGAGTTGCCGGATCTGGCGGCTGATCGCGCCATGCGTGAGGTGCAGTTCTTCGGCCGCCCTGGCGAAGTTTTGATGGCGCGCGGCCGCCTCGAAAAAGCGGATCCAGCCAAGCCAATGCATCGAAGCCATGCCAATCAGTCAGTTTTTCTCACGTAATCCGGCAAGTATATATCGCTTTCCGTACCCATTTCTGCGAGCCAGAATGGGCATGCCAATGGCCTGACGGCCATGCTTTCATTGACGAAAACTGACAGAAAATGACCCCGTTCGCCGAACTGCTGGCCGTCGCCACGATCACCATCCTTGCCGTTATCAGCCCAGGGCCGGATTTCGCCATGGTCACGCGTAACAGCTACCTGTTCGGCCGCCGTACCGGCTTGCTCTGCGCGCTGGGCATTGCGCTGGGCGTGCAGGTGCACGTGGCCTACACGATGTTCGGCGTATCGCTGTTGATCGCCCATGCGCACGGCCTGCTGACGGTCATCAAGTTGCTGGGCGCGGCCTATCTGGTGTGGATCGGCTACCAGACGCTGCGCAACCGCTCGACGCTGACCGTCGACACGTCGGCGGCACCAGCAATCTCGGGAGCCGCCGCCCTGCGCATGGGATTTCTCACCAACGCGCTGAACCCCAAGACCACGTTGTTCGTGGTCAGCACCTACACGCAGGTGGTCGGCGCCCACACGCCGCTGCCCATGCAGTTCGGGTACGGACTGTTCATGTCGGCCGCGCACTGGGCCTGGTTCAGCATCGTCGCGTGGTGCTTCGGTTCGACGGCACTGCGCACGGCAATGCTGCGCCGGCAACGCTTGCTGGACCGGCTGATCGGCTCGACGTTATGCGGGCTGGGGGTGGCGCTCGGACTCAGCAATTTGGGGTGAGACGGGGTGGGCGGCTGGGCTGAGATCGAGATGGAAAAAACGAAAGCCCGCATCGATTGCTCGAAGCGGGCCTCGTATGGTGGGCACCTAGGCATGATGCCAGATGCGTTGAAGCGGATATTAATCTGAAACTGTCCAGGCGCAAGTCCGCGGCTCTACTAACTTGCGATGCCATGACTTGCATCAGCAGACTATAGAAATCAGTGGCACAGGTAGATTTCCCGCGCCACATGCTTCGCCCCCTCCGCATGGAGAAAACTCTCAAACAATGCAAACCGGTCGATTTGCCACTTTGGCGACGTCAAGGTGCGACAGGACTCGATCCATTCGCGCAATACAGGTTCCGGCACGCGAGGCCGGCAGCGCGCCAGGGTCAGGTGTGGCCAGAACCGGCGATGCTCGGGTGCGATGCCCTCACGTTCGAGCACCTTGCTGATTGCATCGACCAGTGCCAGCAATTGCTGCGAGTCGGCCGAATCGGTTAAGCCGGCCCAGAGAATTGCTCCCTGTCGGCCGCGAAAGCGGCCGACGCCATGTACCTGCAATGACATCGCCGCCATCTCGACCGAGCGCAAGGCCTGCGCGATTCGCGCCGTGGTGGCGTCGTCCTGCTCGCCAAGGAAGCGCAGTGTCAGATGCAACTGCATGGCAGGCGTGGCGCGAATGCCACGATGCGCGGGTAACGTCTGTAACAACCCTTGCGCAAGGGTCGGCGGCGTATCGATGGCGAGGAAAAGCCGGGGCACCGTTTAACGTTCAGGCAAAGGCGAGCGCAGCCTGACTCGATGGGGCACGGCCAGCGGCGCTCGCAGCCGGCAACACACCTTCCAGTGAAAGCAGCGCGCGCTTGCGATCGACACCGCCCGCGTAACCGGTCAAATCGCCCGATGCACCCACGATGCGATGGCACGGCACGATGATCGACAACGGGTTGCGGCCTACCGCGCCGCCCACCGCGCGTGAATGGCTCGGTGGCAGGCCAAGTCCGGCGGCAAGTTGTCCGTAAGTCGAGGTTTCTCCGAAACCGATCTCGCACAACGCCTGCCAGATCCGTTGCTGGAACGCGCTGCCGGCAAACCGGAACGGCACCGTGAAGGCTTGCAGCGTGCCGTCGAAGTAAGCATCGAGTTGCATGGCTGCCTGCGCCATCACGCGCGCATCCGCCGCCGGCATCGGTACCGCGGGTTTGCCTTCGGCGGGATAGTACTTCTGCCCCGAAAAAAACACGCCAGTCATCTCGCCGCGTTCCGCACGCAACAGGATGTCGCCCAACGGGCTGGCAATGATCTGATAGCTGCTCATGCTGCCTGCTCCTCGATATCGTGGTCTGTCGCCTTGGACTCTTCCTTGAGTGCCTCGTAGCGATGCCAGAGATGAATCGCCGCATAGGCGCGCCAAGGCGCCCAGTGCGCGGTCAATGCGTGCATCGCACGCACGGTCTCGACGCCAAGAACCTTGCGCAATGCATAGTCGGTTGCCGGGAACGCATCGGGCCAGCCCAGCGCCCGCATGGCCACGTACTGCGCGGTCCAGTCGCCGATACCGTCGATGGCGCGCAATTGCGCCACGGTGTCGTCGGGTGCGGCATGGGGATCGAGCCGGATCGCGCCCGATGACACCTGCCGTGCCAACGCACGAATCGCGCGGATCTTTGCAGTTGGCAGGCCGGCCGCCTGGTAGTCGGCGTCGGGCAGCGCGGCCAATGCCGGCGCACTGGGAAACGCATGCGTCAGCGAGCCCGCGCCGGGCGGCAGTACGAGTCCCGCCAGCGCCGCCTCCGGCAAGGGATCGCCAGCGATGTTTACCAGCCGCGCGAGAATGCGCCGCGCATGGACTACCGAAATCACTTGTCCGACTATTGCCCGCACCGCGATTTCCAGTCCATCGAACGTGCCAGGCAAACGCATGCCTGGCGTCTGTTCCGCGAGGTCACCCAGATGCGCGTCGACAATGTCTGGCCGGCAACCAAGATCGCAAAGCCTCCGGACCTTGCCCAGCGCCTGTGGAATGACATGCGCGAGCGAACCTGACAGGGTCACCCGAACCACCGTGCGCCTGGCGACATGCTCGAGACGTACCCACCCGAGATGGCGACGCCCATCCACGTCGAGCGCCATCGTGCGGGTGTAGACGTCGCCATGACACACATCAACGCCATCGACGGCCCGCACCCCCAGGAATTCAAGCATCTCCGCCCATGCCAGTGGCGGCCGGTAACCGAGCTCGAACACGAGCCGGTCCGCCATGCCGTCGGCGGCACGACGGCGCATGGCCAGCGGCGTCAGGCCATAACGTTCCTTGAGCACATCATTGAAACGCCGCACGCTGCCAAAGCCGGACGCCAGCGCCACCTCCGTCACCGGTAGCGCGGTGTCGGTCAGCAGTCGCTTGGCGAGCAACAGTTTTTGCGTCTGCGCATACTCATGCACCGACACACCGAAGGCCGCGTCGAACAGGCGCCGCAGGTGACGTTCCGTCACGCCAATGCGCGCGGCCAGTTGCGTCACGCCCGCGCCGACCATGAAACCTTCGTCGATCAGCGTGGCGGCGGCTTGCGCCAGGCGCCCCGAGATATCTGCCAGTCCGTGGCCGGGCGCTAGCTCCGGCCGGCAGCGCAGGCAGGGTCGGAAGCCGTGTTTTTCCGCGGCCGCGGCCGATTCGTAGAACGTGCAGTTCTCACGCTTGGGCGTGCGCACCGCGCAGATCGGCCGGCAATACACGCCCGTCGACGATACGCCTACGAAAAAGCGGCCGTCAAAGCGTCGGTCGTGTGAGGCAACGGCCTTGTAACAGGTGTCGGGATCGAGTTCCATGACATGCATCGTACGCGTTTACGGTGAGGCAGATGCGCTGGAATCGGACATCCTCCTTGATCGGATTTTTCGCCGGTTTACGGCCCGGAATGCTCCAGATTCTTAAAGTGCGGTCGGACGCGTTTCACGGCATGCCGCAGCGGATAGAATCTGCCCAACGGCGGCAGCCTCGCCGCTAACGGAGCATGCATGAATCGTCGTCCTGTTGCGGGTCGTGCCGGTATTGCCGGCGTGGCCTGTGCAATCGTCAGCAGCCTGCTGGTATCCAGCGCCTTTGCGGCCCGACCGGACATGCTGGCCATTGCGCCATCATCATCGTCGGCGCCGGCCGCTGCGTTATCTGCCGCGCCGGTAGCACACGCCATCCGCATAACCACGGTGGAAGGCATCACCGAGTATCGGCTGCCAAACGGGTTGCGCATCCTGCTGGCGCCCGACGATGCGCAACCCTCCACCACGGTCAATGTGACCTATCTGGTCGGCAGCCGCCACGAAAGCTATGGCGAAACCGGCATGGCACACCTGCTCGAACATCTGCTGTTCAAGGGAACGCCGACGCTGCCCGGCAAGACCATCCCGACCGAATTCGCCCGGCGCGGCATGCAGTACAACGGCACCACCAACCAGGACCGTACCAATTTCTTCGAGACGTTCGCCGCGAGCGAGGACAACCTCGACTGGGCGTTGCGCATGGAAGCGGATCGCATGGTCAACAGCTTCGTCGCGCGCAAGGACCTGGACAGCGAGATGACCGTGGTGCGCAACGAAATGGAGATTGGCGAGAACAATCCCATGCGCATGCTGCAACAGCAAATGTATGCGGCGGCGTATCGCTGGCACAACTACGGCAAGGCGGTGATTGGTGCACGCAGCGACGTCGAACGCGTGGGCATCGAGAACCTGCAGGCGTTCTACCGCCGCTACTACCAGCCGGACAACGCGGTACTGGTAGTCACAGGCCAGTTTGACCCGGCACGCACGCTGGCACGCATCGAGCAGGCCTTCGGGTCGATTGCGCGCCCGACGCGCGTGCTGCCCCCCGAGTACACAGTGGAGCCCACCCAGGAAGGGGCGCGCGAACTCACGCTGACACGCCCCGGGGACAGCAGCATCGTTGCCGCGATGTACCACGTCGCACCGGGCGCCCATCCCGACACCACCGCACTGGATATGCTGTCCGTGATCCTGGCCGATACGCCCGGCGGTCGGCTTGAACGTACGCTCGTCGATACCCGCAAGGCCGCATGGCAAGGTTCGTTCTTCACGTCGATGAAGGATCCTGGCGTGATCCTGTTCGCGGCGGGTACCAGCAAGGATCGTCCGATCGAACCGGTACGCGATGCGCTGCTGGCGGCAATCGAGAGCTTCGCCACGCAGCCGGTGACAGAGGAAGAACTCGAACGCGCGCGTGTGCGGCTGCGCAACTCCTATGAGAAAACGCTTAATGATCCCGCCGCCTATGGGGTGGCACTCTCGGGCGCCATTTCCAAGGGCGACTGGCGACTGTTCTTTATCAATCGCGATCGCGTGGAAACGACGACGGTGGCCGACGTACAACGCGTGGCCGAGAACTACTTCCGCCCGTCCAATCGCACGGTCGGCGAGTTCCTGCCCGGCGACAAGCCTCGGCTCGCCAGCATTCCGGCCTCGCCGGACCTGGCTGCGCTGACGCGTGACTACACGGGCAAGCCCGCCGCGCAGGCGGTGGCGGCATTCGATCCCAGCCCGGCCAATATCGACGCCCATACCGTGCGTCAGACGCTGCCCAATGGCATGCAACTGGCACTGCTACCCAAACCCACGCGAGGCGGCGCGGTCAACGGTACGCTGATCCTGCGCCTGGGCAATACCGAGACCCTGCAAGGCAAGACTTCGGTCGGGTCGCTGACCGCCGCCATGCTCGATCGTGGCGCCGGTGCATTCGACCGACAGAAGATTGCCGACCGCTTCGAGGCCTTGAAAGCCAACGTCTCGATCTCCGGCAGTGCGGAACAGCTGAGCGTTCGCTTCGAGACCCGGCGGGAATACTTGCCAGACCTGCTGGCGCTGCTGCGCACCGTGTTGCGCATGCCGACCTTCCCGGGCAACGAGCTCGAAACATTGCGGGCCAGCAGCATCGCGGGCATCGAAAGCCAACGCAATCAGCCCGGTGCGCTGGCCCCCAATGCGCTCGGCCGTCATGGCAACCCGTACCCCTCCAGCGATCCGCGCTATACGCCAACCTTCGATGAAAGCATTGCGCGACTAAAGGCGGTGTCTCTTGCCGAGCTGCGCGACTTCCACGCGCGCTTCTACGGCGCGGAACACGCGCAACTGGCCATGGTCGGCGATTTCGATGCCGACGAGGCGATCAGGCAGGCCGGGTTCCTGTTTGGCGATTGGCGAGCACAGGTGCCGTTCGAGCGCGTGGATCGCCCCTTCGTGGAGATTCCGGCCTCGCAGTTCACGCTCGACACCCCAGGCAAGGCCAACGCGGTCTACCTGGCCTCGCAGCCGATCGACCTTGTCAGTGACTCACCCGACTATCCGCTGATGCTGATCGCCACCCGCGTGTTTGGCGGCACGGGCATGCGCAGCCGGCTGGCAGACCGGCTACGCCAGATCGACGGCATCAGCTACGGCGTGTCGAGTTCCATTTCCATTGGGGCGCTAGACCGCGCGGGACGCTTCGGCCTGTGGGCAGCCTATGCCCCGCAGAACCTTCCGCGCCTGCGCAAGGCCGTTGACGAGGAACTGAACCGCTTCGTGCGCGATGGCATCACCGCCAGCGAACTATCGGAAGCAACGAGCGGCCTGTTGCAACAGGGCGTGCTTAGCCGTAGCCGCGATGGCGCATTGGCCGGCGCACTCGCCAACCAGGCCTACCTGGGCCGTACGATGGCGCATACCGCGGCAATAGAGCAGCGGATCCGTACCGCCACGCCGGAGGCAGTCAATACGGTCATCCGGCGCTATCTTGGACCGCCCACGCTGACCCAGGCGTTCGCTGGCGATTTTGGTACGGGGACGGGCGTGCCGAGCGCCGCCCCTGCCGAAGCAGCGCCCGCTGCGGCCGCGGCGCCAGCCGATGTAACCAGGCCTTGAGCGCTTCCGTTGATCACTGTATATTTATACAGTCTTTGTAGAGATTTGAGGTGTGGATGTCAATCGTGCGAGCTGGCAGCAAGGCGGAAGCGCTCAGGCTTCTGACCTCGGAAGAAGCGATTGCGCTTGAACTGGACTATGAGACCGGATGGCAGGACGCCGTCGAACTGGGCCGGCTCGGGGAAAAGCGCGGCATCAAGGTGCAGTACCGCGGACAGGAAAGCGTTGCTGTCCGCTCCCGCGAAGCCCTGCTGGAAGGGTTTGGCAAACCCAAGACGACGTTCCGGCAGCGCAATCTGTACTGCCAGTTCGATCTCGGCCTGCTGTCCGAGCAAGAACTGCTGGAACTCGAAGCCAAGGCGACCCGCCTGGGCGACTACATCCTGGCGGGGCACCTGCTTCGCGATGTGGACACTATCTGGGCCTGAGTCTGGGTGGGCCTGAAGATGGACCTGAAACCCGGGTGGGCCTGAGCCCTTGGCAATTACTGGCGCCAGACCCGGGTAGCACCCGCCCATCGCGCCGCTGCCGATGTGTGCATGAGCGCGCATTCAGCCTCGGTCGCGGCAGGTTGAGACTGTCCGATGCAGTCAATCGCGGTCGAGCAGAGCACGGCCGTGACCAGCGTCTTGATATGCCCGCGGCCACTGTCGGCGAGCGCGGTCAGACGATCATACCCATCGAGCACGATCAGGCTGTCGCCAGCCTGCGGATGGAGATCCAGCGTGTACAGGTGATCGCACTCGCAGTGCATGGTGCCACCAGCCACGGCCACGACGATGGCACTCGGCAGCGCCAGCCCGGATTCGCGTACGCTGTCGCGCAGCCGATCAAGATGGGCCTGCGCGCGATAGTCGCGCGCCGAGTGCGCCGGCTCCGGACCCTTGGTAAGCGCCATCAGCTCGTTGGCGGACACCACCAGCGTGTAGGCTTGCAGCGCCGTACGATAGGTGGCCACCACGGCGCGCAGCCGGTGCATCCCATTGTCATTGGCAGCGACCGGCCCTTGCGGGGCTGTTACCTGGATCTTGCTCATCCTGTCTCCTATCCCCTGTCTTGCCGGCCTGGTGTATGCCGCCGCCGGACTCAATCGCGCAGCAGTTGCTTGGCGATGATCAGTTGCTGGATCTGCGTAGTGCCTTCATACAGGCGCAACAGGCGCACGTCGCGATAGAAACGTTCGGCCTTGTACTCGGCAATATAACCGGCGCCACCGTGGATCTGCACGGCGCGATCGGCCACGCGGCCCACCATTTCGGTACAGAACATTTTCGTGCACGACGCCAGCATGCTGACTTCCGGATCGCTCTTGCCGGCCGGCTTGGCATCGTAACGCTGCGCGCAGTCACGCACCATCGACAGGCCCGCGTACAACTCGGCCTGGCTGTCGGCCAGCATGCCCTGGATCAGCTGGAAATCGCCAATGGCCTTGCCGAATTGCTTGCGCTCCTTCGCATAGGCCACGGCATCGGTAATCAGGCGATGCGCCATGCCGCAAGCCAGTGCGGAAATATGCAGGCGACCGCGATCCAGTACCTTCATGGCCGTCTTGAAGCCCACGCCCGGTACACCGCCGATGATATTGGCGGCCGGCACACGCACGTTTTCAAGCACCACGTCACAGGTCTTGGTACCGCGCTGGCCCATCTTCTTGTCTGGCTTGCCCAGCGAGATACCCGGGGTGTCCGCCGGCACGATAAACGACGAAATGCCCGAGGCGCCAGCACCCCCGGTACGCGCCATCAGCGTGAACGCACCGGCGCGCGGCGCATTGGTAATAAAGCGCTTGGTGCCATTGATCACGTAGTGATCGCCGTCAAGTTCGGCACGCGTCTGCAGCGAGGCGGCATCGGAACCGGCGTTCGGTTCGGTCAGCGCGAACGAGATAACCAGTTCGCCGCTGGCAATCCGGGGCAGGTAGTCTTGCTTCTGCTCCTCGGTGCCATCCATCAGGATGCCCTGCGAGCCGATACCCACATTGGTACCGAATACCGAGCGGAACGCGAAGGCGGTATGACCCAGGTCGTAGACCACATCGCATTCCTGCGACATCGAAAGGCCAATCCCACCGTAGTTTTCCGGGATCGAGATGCCGAACAGGCCCATTTCCTTCATGTCGGCCACGATATCGGCCGGCACATCGTCGGTTTCCTCGAGGATGTCTTCCGCAGGCTTCAGACGTTCGTCGATGAAACGCTGCACCGAGGCGCGCAGCAGGGAAAAGGATTCGGCATCGAGAGCCATGGCAGTCTCCGGTAATTCGGTACGTCAATCTGGTACATCGGCAATGGACGCCCATGGTACGCGGCCTATGGATTTTGACAATCCACGCTGACTTGTACAGAACCGACAATATTCTTTGACAATAAGTCAATGCATATCAATAGTCACATTTTTTCCTGGCCAGTGACTCGCGCGTATAGCCATGGCTGACGCGCAGCTGATGCTCGATAGCATCGGCCTGGTCCAGGCATGCAAACACCAGATCGTCCTTGAACTTCTGTGTCACGCCCTTGAGTCGTGGTGCGTCATATGAAATCTGCCGCGCGCGGCAGCGCAGGAACAATAGCGTTGCTTCGGAGGCGGTCCGCAACTGGGCCTGGTTGACGCGCTGGCATTGCACAAGATCGGCGTCCTCGGCCGCTGCCAGGACAGGCAGCAACAACAGCGGGATGGACAGGTAGCGCAGTACGGACATTGAAAAGGATTCGAGAAACTACCGGCAGAGATCGGGCAGCAAGATTGGCATGCATGATTGCGCAGGGCAATCGCTCACGCAAGTTAGCTGGATGATGGAAGTCAGGCCAGTGAAATTTTTATCGCCTTGCGAACCGCCATGTAAAAAACTCTTTCCACCCAGCCGGACAATGCCGCGCAAAACCATAGGTAGCAAGGCATTTGAAATAAAACAGTGCGACGATGTTACGCGCCCCTCTTGGGCTGTTCGCGGTTCCGCGTTACGCTTGCCGTGCACACGGGTCCCGATGTGCGACGCCCCTCCCGGCATGCCTGCCGGAATCTCGCCGCCTTCGCGCCCCGCTCCCTTTCAGCGGCATCCCCGGCCGCCAAGCAAAGAAGGTTCTATGACAGACATCGCCAACCCTGCCGTCACCGGCACGGCACCCTCCCCCGAGGAAATCAGGAAACGCGTCTTCGCCATCGTGGCCGCGTCGTCCGGCAACCTGGTGGAGTGGTTCGACTTTTACATCTACGCGTTCTGCGCGCTCTATTTCGCGCCGTCGTTCTTTCCGAAGGCAGATCCTACCGCCCAGTTGCTCAACACGGCTGGGGTGTTCGCTGCGGGCTTCCTGATGCGCCCGATCGGCGGCTGGCTGTTCGGCCGCATCGCCGACCGCAATGGCCGCAAGAACTCGCTGTTGATCTCGGTGGTGATGATGTGCTTCGGCTCGTTGCTGATAGCATGCCTGCCCACCTATGCCACCATCGGCAACTGGGCGCCCGCGCTGCTGTTGCTGGCGCGTTTGCTGCAGGGCCTGTCGGTTGGCGGCGAGTACGGTACCACCGCCACGTATATGAGCGAGGTCGCGCTCAAGGGTCGACGCGGGTTCTTCTCATCGTTCCAGTATGTGACGCTGATCGGCGGCCAGTTGCTGGCAGTGCTGGTGGTGGTAATCCTGGAGCAGCTGCTTACCGAAGCCGAGCTCAAGGCCTGGGGCTGGCGTATTCCATTCGTAGTCGGCGCGATCACGGCGGTGGTGGCCCTGCTGCTGCGCCGCACCCTGCATGAAACCTCCACGGCACAGCAGCGCAACAACAAGGAAGCCGGCAGCGTCGCCGCGATCTTCCGTCATCACAAGGCCGCGTTCTTTACCGTGCTCGGTTATACGGCAGGTGGTTCGCTGATCTTCTACACGTTCACCACCTACATGCAGAAGTTCCTGGTCAATACGGCCGGGATGCCGATCAAGACCGTCAGCTATGTGATGACGGGCTGCCTGTTCCTGTACATGTGCATGCAGCCATTCTTCGGCGCATTGTCAGACCGCATCGGCCGCCGCAACAACATGCTGCTGTTCGGCGCGTTGGGCGCACTGGCCACCGTGCCAATCCTGACTGCCCTGAAGACCGTGTCGAGCCCCGAAATGGCCGGCCTGCTGATCTGCGTGGCACTGGCCATCGTCAGCTTCTATACCTCGATCAGCGGCATCGTGAAGGCCGAGATGTTCCCGCCCGAAGTACGCGCGCTCGGTGTCGGCCTGGCTTATGCAGTCGCCAACGCCCTGTTTGGCGGCTCGGCCGAATACGTGGCGCTGGCCCTGAAATCGATCGGCCACGAGAATGCGTTCTACTGGTACGTCACCGGCATGATGGTGCTGGCGTTCCTGGTCAGCCTGCGGCTGCCACGCCAGGCGAAGTACCTGCATCACGAACATTGAGCGGTACACCTTCGCCATCATGGCAAACTAAGGGGCCTTCGGGCCCCTTATTCATTTCCGCGCCAGCCTCGTCATGGACCTCAATGCCCTGCGCCTGTTTGTCGATATCGTCGATGCGGGCAATCTCAGTGCCGCCGCGCGCAAGCTCAAGATGACACGCGCCAATGTCAGCTACCACCTCAAGGCGCTCGAGGAGGAGCTTGGCGTGCAGTTGCTGCGCCGGACCACGCGTCATGTGGAACCCACGCCGGTGGGTGCGGGGCTCTACGAGCATGGCCGCAATATCCTTGGCGAAGTGGCCGCCGCCAATGCGCTGATCAGCAGCATGGGCAAAAGCCTGCAGGGCCATGTGCGGCTGTCGGTACCCACGGGGCTGGGTCACGCGATGCTGTCGCCGCTGCTGGTGCAGTTCAAGCAGCGCTACCCCGATATCACGCTCGACGTGGTGTTCGACAACCGCATCCACAATCTGGTGTCCGAGGATGTGGAAGTGGCGCTGCGCATCATTTCCACACCGCCCGATTCCGTGGTGGCCACCGAGATTGGCACGGTTGACTGGATAGTTTGCGCCGCGCCGTCGTATCTGGCCGGTCGAGTTTCGCCAACGGTACTGGCCGACCTGACCAGCCACGCCATCGTCTGCGCGTCGCCGATCGGACAGAAGCTCAAGGCAGCGGGCACGCGCGCCGAAAGCGGCGAGCGCGAGCAGGTGGTGCTGGAACCGACGCTAAGCTCCGAGAACTTCGCCTTCCTCAAGGATGCCGTGGTCGGCGGCCTCGGCATCGGCATCTTTCCGCTGTACGCCGTGGGCAACGATCTGGCGGACGGCAAGCTCATGCCGCTACTGGCCGACTACCGTATCAGCGTGTTCGGCAGCAAGCTTTACATGCTGACCATGCCCAACCGCTACCAGACCATGGCCACACGCTACCTGCTGACGTTCCTGAAGACCGAACTGCAGGCAATCTGGCCTCGCATGCATGCTGCCAATGCCTATAGTGAGAACACTCAGGACTAGACTGCGCACCGCGCAGGAAGGAAGGCGATCATGGCAATGGCAGGCACCCTGGCTGGCCGGCTCAGCCGCATGAACAGCCAGTTCGACATCATTCGTCACCCCTACAGCCTCAGCAGCATGGCCACTGCACAGGCTGCCCATATACCAGGTCATCGGCTGGCCAAGACGTTATTGCTGGAAGACGATGGCGGCTACGTGGCAGCGGTGATTCCTTCGAATCACCATCTGCAACTTTCCGTTATCTGCGAACAGACGGGCCGCAAGCTCGTGCTGGCGCACGAAGACGAAATCCGCGAAGTGTTCAAGGATTGCGACCTCGGCGCCATCCCGCCTTGCGCCATGTCGTATGGCATGCAGACTTATGTGGACGAAAGCCTGTTTGACGAGCCGGAAGTCTGGTTCGAGGCCGGCGACCACATGGAACTGGTGCATATGGATCGCGCACAGTTCATGTCACTGATGGACGACGCGCAGCGCGGGCGTTTTTCACGCCGCATGATGTAGCGCAGCTTCCGGCATCCACCCATCTCAACCCGTATCACCCGGCAGCGTCGCCCCTACGGCGACGCTGTCGTCTTTCAGGTCCACCCCGGACCTGCCCAACGCCACCGCGCCGCGCAACAGGAACACCAGGCGATCCGCCGCCTGCGCGTACGACAACCCCTCCGGCCGCACGTTGGAAATGCAGTTGCGCTGCGCATCGGTGCGTCCCACGCGCGGATCGTAGGTCAGGTAGATGCCGAGGCTGTCCGGCGAACTGAGGCCGGGCCGCTCACCTATCAGCATCACTACCTGCCTGGCACCAATACGCTCGCCAATCTCGTCGCCCAATGCCACGCGTGCCTGCTGCGCAACTACCACCGGCCCGATATGCCACTGCCGCAGGCGCGCCAGTACCGCTTGCAACAGCGGCACGCCATGACATTGCGCCGCGAGTGCGGAAAGGCCATCGGCAATCACGAACACCACGTCGAACGGCTGCCCGGCGGTAACCAGCCTGGCCCGGCTGTCTTCGTCAAGCTGTCGTCCCAGATCGGGCCTGCGCAGGTACTGGTCTCGATCGGGGGCAGCGCTGTGGACATGAATCGCGGACTGCCCGGCATCGTGCAGGGCCGCATCGATGGTGCGCGTATCGAGCGGCAGATGCACGGCGTCACGCGCCTGCGCATGCGCCAGGCCGAACGCCAGGATGGTGTCGGTGGTTTGCGCGTGGCCGGTGCGGCCGATGGCCACGCGTGCGCGCGTGAACTGGCGCAAACGGGTCCAGGGGTCCACGGCGTCTTCGGAACGAACAGGGGGAACTGCGCGATCGGGTGGGCTCGGCATCTCGGTTCTCCACCGGACCTACAGCGCTTCGGCCATGGCCAGCAGTGGCTGGCGCGCCGCGGGCTCGAGCAATCGGCCGGCGCCGTCCAGTATTCCCATGCGCTGCAACCAGCCCTCGAATTCCGGCGCGGGCCGCAGGCCTAGCACCTCGCGCAGGTACAGCGCATCGTGAAACGACGTGCTCTGGTAGTTCAGCATGATGTCGTCGGCACCGGGCACGCCCATGATGAAGTTGATACCCGCCACGCCAAACAGCGTGAGCAGCGTGTCCATATCGTCCTGGTCCGCTTCGGCGTGATTCGTGTAGCAGACATCGCAGCCCATCGGCACGCCCATCAACTTGCCGCAGAAATGATCTTCCAGTCCGGCCCGGATGATCTGCTTGCCGTCGTACAGATACTCGGGCCCGATAAAGCCGACCACGGTATTGACCAGCAATGGCTCGAAGCGGCGCGCCACCGCGTAGGCGCGTGCTTCCATGGTCTGCTGGTCCACGCCGTGATGCGCATTGGCAGACAACGCGCTGCCCTGCCCGGTCTCGAAATACATGACATTGCTGCCGACCGTGCCGCGTTGCAGTGCCAAGGCCGCCTGGTGCGCTTCGTCGAGCAATGCCAGCGATATGCCAAACGACTGGTTGGCGGCCTGGCTACCCGCCACCGACTGGAACACCAGGTCAACCGGTGCGCCTTGCTCCATGGCGCGCAAGGTATTGGTGACGTGCGTGAGTACGCACGACTGGGTCGGTACATCGTAGCGGACGCGGATATCGTCGATCAGCTTCAGCAACGTGACAATCGCGCCGAGGTTGTCGCCGGCCGGGTTGACGCCGATGGTTGCATCGCCACAGCCATAGAGCAGTCCGTCGACGATTGACGCGGCAATCCCGCGCGGATCGTCGGTGGGGTGATTCGGCTGCAGCCGCACTGCCAATCGTCCCGGCAAGCCGATGGTGCTGCGCAAGCGGGTGACCACGCGACACTTGCGCGCCACCGCCACCAGATCCTGGTTGCGCATGAGCTTGCTCACGGCTGCCGCCATCTCTGGCGTGATACCGGGCGCAACGCGCGCCAGCACCACTGAATCGGTTTCATGGCGCAGCAGCCAGTTGCGGAAGTCGCCTACGGTCAGGCTGGCGATCTCCGCAAAAGCCAGCGCATCATGATTGTCGACAATCAGGCGGGTAACCTCGTCGTCCTCATAAGGTACCAATGCCTCATTGAGGCAATGCATCAGCGGCATCTCCGCCAGGGCCATGCGCGCCGCCATCCGTTCTTCCTCACTGCTGGCCGCGATGCCAGCCAGCGCATCACCCGAACGTGCGGAACTGGCCTTGGCCAGTAGCGAGCGCAGATCGGCAAAGACATGCCGGCGGGTGCCGACGGTATGGGTAAAGGCCATGGCGAGCGGTCTCCTGGGGTTGCGCCGTCCTCTGCTCATCAATATAGGCCAACGGGCGACGCAAGTTTCACGCCCGCAGTCGCCCGCGGTCCGCTGGCCGGCTTGTCTGTCATCCTGACTTGCCATTGTTACGCGCCACATCGACAATCCGCCTACCCATTCCAATTTTCGTACTCGACTGCCGAGACCTGCCGAGACATGAAGCAGCTGGACACAGAACATCAGGAAGACCGCGCCGACGCTGGCGCTGCAATGCCCACGACATCGTCCCCGTCCCGGCGCCTGACGCCAGGCAGCTGGTTCAGCGTCACCACCGTGTCATTTGTATTGGTGGGCGGCGCGCTGCTGCTGGTCATGCACGCCAATCTGGTGGCCGCATTGCTGGCGGGACTGCTGCTATATTCGCTGGTCGACGTACTGGCACCACGCCTGACCCATTCCCGCCGCGATGCGCTGGCCGTGGCAATCCTTTCGGCCATCATCCTGCTCGCGCTGACCGGTGGTATCTGGGCGCTGGTGCGTTTCCTGAGTGTCGACAGTACGACCATCGAGCGGCTGCTGGATCATGCGGCCGACATCATCGACCAGTCGCGCGCGCAGTTGCCCGCCTGGCTCAGCGATTACCTGCCCAACGGAGTCGAAGAACTGGCTACCACGCTGATCTCGGCCTTGCGTGAACATGCGCAAATGGCGCAGCGGCTCGGTACCGACATCCTCCGCACCTTGCTGCATATCGTGCTGGGCCTGATCATCGGGGCCATGGTGGCGTTATACCGTGCCATCTCGCGCCCCAACCGCCGGCCACTGGCGCGCGCACTGATCGATCGCGCGCGCACCTTGCAGAAGGCGTTTGCCCAGTTCATCTTCGCGCAGATCCAGATCTCGCTGATCAACACGATCCTGACGGCGGTATACCTGATGGTGGTCTTACCGCTGTTCAACCAGCACTTGCCGTTGTCCAAGACGCTGATCGCCATTACGTTTATCGCGGGGTTGTTGCCGGTGCTCGGCAACCTGATCTCGAACACCGCCATCGTGATCGCGTCGCTGTCGGTGTCGCTGCCGATCGCGGTCGTGTCGCTGGTCTTCCTGGTCGTGATCCACAAGCTCGAGTACTTCCTGAACGCGCGCATTATCGGTGCGCGTATACAGGCGGCGGCGTGGGAGCTGCTGACCGTGATGCTGGTGATGGAGACGTTGTATGGCATCCCGGGCGTGATCGCCGGACCCATCTTCTATGCGTACCTGAAGCGCGAACTGACGACCGCCGAACTCGTGTAGTCCGCGATCCCAAGTACCTGATTCCATTGCCTTGTCGTACGCAGCAATTGGTACGACCAATATTGCGGGGCACGGCTCACGTGCCGTCGCCGTCGACCTTGCTGCGGACGAAATCGATATGCGTCTGCATCGCGGTACGCGCCTCCTCGGGTCTGCGGGCAAGGATGGCTTCGCAAAGCGTGCGGTGCTGCAGCAACAGCAAATCCGAGGAGGCGGCATCGGCTTCACGCAGGCCGGTGCCGTTGATCGTGATGTGCTCGCGTAGCATCCCGATCACACTGGTGTGCAGGTGCAGGAACATCGTGTTGTGCGATGCCTGCGCAATCGCATCGTGCAGCTTCGCATCGGCATCCGCCTCGCTGGCCTTGTCGTCAGCCTTGCGCGAACGCTCCAGTTCTTTCAGCAGCCCGCGTATACGTTTGAGGTCCGAGGCATCGGCACGCTGCGCGGCAAAGTAGGCCGTGGCGCCTTCCAGTACACGCCGGAATTCAAGAATGTCGTCGCGCAGCGCAGGGTGATCGGCAACCAGCTGCCCCCACGGCGAGGCAATCCCGGTACGCAACTGGTCGGTCACGTATACGCCGGCGCCACGCCGGCTTTGCAGCAGGCCGCGCGCGGCCAGCCGCTGGATCGCCTCGCGGATCGTGTTGCGCGCCACCGCATACTGTTCGGCCAGCACGCGCTCGGCGGGCAGCCTCGCACCAACCGGCCACGTGCCATCGAGCAGCGCGGTTTCCATCCTGCGCATGATGTCTTCCACGCGATTGCGTGCGCCGCCTGCCATCGAACCCTTCCCCTGGAACCCTGAATCTGGCCTGAAATCTGGCCTTGACGCCTAACTGGTCCAACCAATTTGTACTCCGGCGCAAGAGCGGGAATTATGCGCTCAAAAATGTCGCAGCGCGTATCAGACGCGGCAATGCCATACCGGAGGCAGACAATGCAATCGAGGCAGTACCCCACCACCGTCCCGCAACAGGTGTATTTGTTTGGCACCTGCCTGGTCGATCTTTTCGTTCCGCAAGCCGGCCTCGATGCCGTGCGCCTGCTGGAACGCGAAGGCCTGACCGTTCACTTTCCGCGTGGCCAGAGCTGTTGCGGCCAGCCCGCCTACAGCAGCGGCAATCCTGAACAGGCCCGCAAGGTGGCGCGTGCCCAGTTGGACCTGTTCCGCGAGCCATGGCCAATCATCGTACCGTCAGGTTCTTGCGGCGGAATGATGCGCCATCACTGGCCCGCGCTATTTGCCGATGATCCCGAGGCCGCTGCGCTGGCCAGCGACATCGCCGGGCGCGTCTATGAACTTGCAGAATTCCTGCTCAACGTACTGCACGTGCGCTTCGACCATCTGCATGCCGCAGACCACGAGCGCGTCGTACTCCATACCTCGTGCGCGGCACGTCGCGAAATGGGTACGCGGGTACACGGTGTGGCATTGGTCGATGCGTTGCCCGGCGTCACGCGGGTGGAGCACGAGCGTGAGTCGGAATGTTGCGGCTTTGGCGGCACGTTCTCGCTTAAGCATGCCGATATTTCTGGCGCGATGGTCCGTGACAAGGTGGCCTCCGCCTGCGCTACCGGCTGCGACCGGCTGGTGTCGGCCGACTGCGGCTGCCTGCTCAACATCGGTCACGCCGCCGCGCATGCCGGTAAGCCGTTGCCGGTCGAACACCTGGCGTCATTCCTGTGGCGCCGTACCGGAGGTGCCGCATGACGACCATGAGCGCCCGTGAACGCATGCTGGGCCGGCTGCGTGCTGCCGTGCCGACATCCGGATCGATGCTGACGACGGAGACGGTTGCGCTGGACCAGCGCATCGACCGGCATTTCGATATCCGCCGCGCCGAGCAACCCTCGATTGCTGCAATGGTGGCGTCGATGCAGGCCGCGTTGACCGCTTCGCACGCCGAAGTGATCTGCTCCGATGCCGCCAGTTGGCCCACGTGGCTAGCCAGCCGTCTTGCCGACGAAGGCGTGCGCCGCCTGCTGCTCGACAAAAATCGTCCCGAAGGCGCCGCGCTGGCCAGGGCGCTGCCAGCCGGCATCGCCCTGGCGGCATTCGATCGTCCACTTGAAGCATGGAAGGCAGAGCTGTTCGATACCGTCGACGCCGGCTTCACGGTGGCACGTTCGGGCCTGGCCGCCACCGGAACGCTGGTGCTGGAACCGGATACCGGCTCGCCGCGCACGATGTCACTGGTACCCCCGACGCATATCGCACTGGTGTATGCCTCGACGTTGCACCCTGATCTGCACAGCGCGGTGCGCACCGAGAGCTGGGGCGACGGCATGCCGACCAACCTCGTCATGGTATCCGGCCCATCCAAGACTTCCGACATCCAGCAGACCCTGGCCTACGGCGCCCATGGCCCCCGCAGGCTCTGGGTCGTGATCGTGACCGATCATGAAGGGGCCGCGCAATGAGCGAGCAAACCCTGCACTTCGTTCCGTCCGAGGACTTTCGCGCGCGGGCGCGTGCCGCGCTCGATGACCCCAAGCTGCGCCAGAGCTTTCGCGGCGCCATGGACTTCCTGCAACAGAAGCGCGCCGTGCAGTTTCCCGATGGCGACGAACTCGAGCATCTGCGCGATCTTGGCGAAGCGGTACGCCAGCATGCGCTGGCCAACCTGCCCGACCTGCTGACGCAACTCGAAGCCAACCTGACCCGGGCTGGCGTGCAGGTGCACTGGGCCGAAACCGCGGAAGAAGCAAACGCGATCATCCACGGCATCGCCCAGGCGCGCTCGGCAACACGCGTGATCAAGGGCAAGTCGATGGCCAGCGAGGAAATGGAGCTGAACCATTACCTGGCCGAGCGCGGCATCGACTGCATCGAATCCGACATGGGCGAGTACATCGTCCAGCTGGCCGGCGAGAAGCCGTCGCATATCGTGATGCCGGCCATCCACAAGACCAAGGCCGACATCGCCACGCTGTTCGAAAAGCATATTCCCGACACGCCTTATACCGAGGATGTCGATGCATTGATCCAGACCGGCCGCCGGGCGCTGCGCCAGGCGTTTGTCGACGCCGACATCGGCCTGTCCGGCGTGAACTTCGCCGCCGCCGATACCGGCACGCTGTGGCTCGTGGAGAACGAAGGCAATGGCCGGCTTTCGACCACGGTGCCCGATGTGCATATCGCCGTCATGGGCATGGAAAAGGTGGTGGCAAAGCTGTCGCACATCGTGCCGCTGTCGAGCCTGCTCACGCGCTCGGCCACGGGCCAGCCGATCACCACGTACTTCAACCTGATCTCGGGCCCGCGCAAGGCCAACGAGCAGGACGGCCCGCGCGAGGTGCACCTGGTGCTGCTCGACAACGGCCGCAGCCAGGCCTACGCCGACGAACAGTTGCGCGCCACGCTGCAATGCATCCGCTGCGGCGCCTGCATGAACCATTGCCCGGTCTATACGCGCATCGGCGGCCATGCCTATGGCACGACCTATCCGGGACCGATCGGCAAGATCATTTCCCCCCACCTGCTGGGCCTCGATGCCACGGCGGACCTGCCCACCGCATCGAGCCTGTGCGGCGCATGCGGCGAGGTGTGTCCCGTGCGGATTCCGATTCCGCAACTTTTGGTGCGGCTGCGCACCGAAGCGAATCGGGACCCCGACGAAGCCGTGCCGCATCCGCTCAAGGGCCAGGGCGCCAAGTACAGCCGCCGCGAACATCTGGTGTGGCGCTTCTGGAGCGGCGCATTCGCGCATCCGGCCACCTACCGCCTGTTCCGCTGGGCCGCCACGCGCTTGCGTGCGCTGACACCATCGTCGCAGATGGGTTGGACGCAGCATCGCAAGCCGCTGACACCGGCACCGAAGAGTCTTTCAGACCTGCTGGCCGAGCGAAATCAGCCGGAATAGCGGCCACGCAGCCGACAAGAATTTAAACACCACCAAGGAGACAACCCGTGCAACCCTGGACCCAGATCTACACGCCGCTGGGCAGCCTCTGGCTGTCCGCACTCGCGGCGGCAATTCCCATCCTGTTCTTCTTCGTTGCGCTGGCCGTACTGCGCATGAAGGGCCATGTGGCCGCTGCCATCACGCTGGCGTTGGCACTGGCCGTGGCGATCCTGGCCTATGGCATGCCCGCGCCGCAGGCATTTGCCGCGGCCGGCTACGGTTTTGCCTATGGCTTGTGGCCAATTGCATGGATCATCGTGACGGCGGTGTTCCTCTACAAGATCGTGGTAAAGACCGGCCAGTTCGACGTGATCCGCGCCTCGGTGCTGTCGATCACCGACGACCAGCGCCTGCAGATGCTGCTGATCGGCTTTGCATTCGGTGCGTTCCTCGAAGGCGCCGCGGGCTTTGGCGCGCCGGTGGCCATCACTGCCGCACTGCTGGTAGGGCTGGGTTTCAATCCGCTCTACGCCGCAGGGCTCTGCCTGATCGCCAACACGGCGCCGGTGGCGTTTGGCGCGATGGGCATTCCGATCATCGTGGCCGGCCAGGTCACGGGCATCGATCCGATGCATATCGGCGCAATGGCCGGCCGCCAGTTGCCGCTGCTGTCGCTGGCGGTACCGTTCTGGCTCGTATTCATGATGGATGGCTGGAAGGGCGTACGCGAAACGTGGCCTGCCGCATTGGTGGTTGGCGGCAGCTTTGCCGTGACGCAGTACTTCACGTCCAACCATATCGGCCCGGAGTTGCCGGACATCACCTCGGCACTGGTGAGCCTGATCTCGCTGGCCGCATTCCTGCGCGTCTGGCAGCCGCGTTCGGCATCGCAGTCGGCGCGCGGCACGGTATCGGGCGGCACGGTGGCGCTGGCCGGCTTCGGTGGTGGCATGGGAGCGGCAACAAGCCGCAAGGCATCGCCTTATACGTTCGGCCAGACCGTCCGTGCATGGGCTCCGTTTGGCATCCTGACTGCCATCGTGACCGTGTGGAGCCTGCCGCCTTTCAAGGCACTGTTTGCGGGCAATGGTGTGCTGGCCGGTACGGTGCTCAAGTTCAAGGTGCCAATGCTCGACCAACTGGTCATCAAGGCCGCGCCGATCGTGGCATCGCCCAAGCCATATGAAGCGGTGCTGAAGCTTGATCTGCTGTCGGCCGTGGGAACCGCCATCCTGCTGACGGCGATCATCTCCGTGCTGCTGCTACGCATGAAGCCGCGCGATGCGCTGGTGACATTCGGCGAAACGATGATGGAACTGCGCCGCCCGATTCTTTCCATCGGTCTGGTGCTGGCCTTCGCGTTCGTGGCCAACTATTCGGGCATGTCGTCGACGCTGGCGTTGTTGCTGGCGGGTACCGGTGCGGCGTTCCCGTTCTTCTCGCCACTGCTGGGCTGGCTCGGGGTCTTCCTGACCGGCTCGGATACGTCGTCCAACGCGTTGTTCTGCTCGCTGCAGCACACCACCGCGCATCAGATCGGCGTCTCGGACACCTTGCTGGTGGCCGCGAACACCACGGGCGGCGTGACGGGCAAGATGATCTCGCCGCAATCGATCGCGGTGGCCTGCGCGGCAACCGGCCTGGTCGGCAAGGAGTCGGAGCTGTTCCGCTTTACACTCAAGCACAGCCTGCTGTTTGCGTTCATCGTGGGCGTGATCACGATGCTGCAGGCCTATGTGCTGACCGGGATGATTCCGGGGTAGTTGGGTAGTTGATCACTGATGTCTTGCTCCCCTCTCCCGTGAAACGGGAGAGGGGTCGGGGGAGAGGGCATGAAGTTCAAATTGCGACTTGTCTCGGCTTGAACTGCTGGCCCTCTCCCCCAGCCCCTCTCCCGCGCGCGGGAGAGGGGAGCAACAAGTCAGTCATTGGCAGCTTCGCGTGGCAAGAACGCATTTCCTTCCGTCAGCGGCGCATACCGGTACGTCGCCGGTGTCCGGCTCAGTTTCACCGGTGCGCCGAGCCCCTTGTAACCACCCGGCATCTCCACCACCATCTCGCGATGGGCGGTATGCGGATGGTTCAACGCATCGGGGACCGACAACACCGGCGCGCATGGCACGCCGGCCGCGGCCAGTTCGTCGGCCAACGCCTTGCCGTCCCAGGTGGACATCTTTGATTCCAGCGTCCCCTTGAGCAGTGCACGATTGACCGAACGCGCGCCGGCCGTGGCAAAGCGTTCGTCATCGGCCAGATGCGGCACGCCGATGTGCTCGCACAGGATGCGAAACTGGCGATCGTTGCCGACGGCAAGGAAGATTGGATCCGTGGCGGTGGCAACCGTGTCGTATGGATAGATGTTCGGATGCGCATTACCGGTGCGTCCGGGCGTCTTGCCGCTCATGAACCAGTTGGCCGCATGCGGATGCAGCAGCGACAGGCCCGAATCGTAAAGCGCCGCTTCCACGAATTGCCCGCGCCCGCTGCGCTCACGTTCCTGCAGTGCCAGCAGTACGCCCAGCGCCGCGTTCAGGCCCGTCACCATGTCGACCACCGGCAGTCCCACACGCAGCGGATCGCGCTCGGCTTCGCCATTGATGCTCATGATGCCGGCCATCGCCTGGATCGCGGCGTCATAACCGGGCAGGCCACCTAGCGGACCATCGGCGCCAAACCCCGACACGCGGCAGTGGACCAGGCGCGGGAAGCGCTGTGACAGCACATCGTAGCCGAGGCCCCATTTCTCCATCGTGCCGGTCTTGAAGTTCTCCACCAGCACGTCGGCATCGGCGAGCAACGCCAGCAGGACTTCGCGATCGGCGTCGGTGGTGAGGTCGAGCTTCATCACGCGCTTGTTGCGGTTCAGGCCGAAATAGTACGACGCCACGCCCTCGCGGAACGGGGGGCCCCACGTGCGCGTGTCATCGCCCTGCGGCGGTTCGATCTTGAGCACGTCCGCACCGTGATCGCCAAGGATCTGGCCGCAGAACGGGCCGCCGAGGATGCGCGACAGATCGACTACGCGGATACCGGCCAGCGCGCCGGGTTGGGATGGCGTCATGGTCTCTTCCTTGTCTTCTTCCTGGTCTTAGTCCAACTGCGCGCCGGACTTCTGCACGACGGTACGCCATTTGGCCACTTCGGACTTCACGAAGCTGCCAAGCTGCTCGGGCGAGGTCGACGGTGCCAGTTCCAGCCCCTGTGCCAGCAATGTCTTGCGGACGTCAGGCTGTTGCAGCGCGTCGGCAAATGCATGATTCAGCTTGGCGATCACGGCGGGCGGCGTACCGGCCGGTGCCACCACGCCAAAGAATACCGAAACATCAAAGCCAGGGACACCCTGCTCGGCCACGGTCGGTACGTCGGGCAATGCCTGCGAGCGTCCCTTGGTGGTCACGCCCTTCGCGCGCACCTTGCCGCTCTTGATGAACGGCAGCGCGGTCAGCACGTCTGTGAACGTCATGCTGACCTGCCCGCCGAGCAGGTCATTGAGCGCGGGTCCCGTGCCCTTGTAAGGCACGTGCTGGAAGTCGGTACCGGCCAGGTTGTTGAACAGCACACCGGCCAGATGCGACGATGCACCGTTGCCCGACGACGCATAGTTGAGCTTGCCCGGATGCGCCTTGCCATAGGCAATCAGCTCCTGCACGTTCTTCGCGGGCACGTTCGCGTTCACCACCAGCACGTTCGGCAGATGGCCGATCTGGATCACCGGCGCAAAGCTCTTGACCGGATCGTAGTTGATCTTGCGGTAGAGACTCACGTTGATCGCCAGCGGAGCCGACGTGCCGAACATCAGCGTGTAGCCGTCGGATTCGGCCCGCGCCACGACTTCGGCACCGATATTGCCACCGGCGCCGGCGCGATTCTCCACGACCACCGGCTGGCCCAGGCTGTTCTTCAGTGCCGCGGCCAGCGTGCGTGCCATCGCGTCAGTGGGACCACCGGGCGGGTAGGTCACCACCATCATGATTGGCTTGCTCGGGAAATCCTTCTGCGCGAAGGCGGGCGTGGCGGTTGCAAACAGCGTGCAGGCGGCCAGTGAGGCGAATGCGGCCAGGGCCGCGCGGCGGTGCCATTGGGGCATGATGCGTTGTCTCCGGTGAAGCTTTTGATTTGTCGTGAAGGTGGCGTATGCCCGCCACTTAGAACACATTGATCTGGTCGACCTGCCCCGCAGCGCGGACGGTGCCGTCGGCAGGCGGTGCAACGGTGTCGGCCAGCCAGTCGGGTTCGGTGCCGCCACCAAGCGGATCTTGCGGCAACACGCGATGCACGAGCACCAGTTGCGCCAGGCGCATGCGACGTACCGATCCGATCTGGCCTGCTTCCCATGCCATGGCCACGGCGCTGGTCACGTGATACAGCGCGGAAGCGGCCTGGCGGGCCAGCACATCGCCGGCGGCACCGGCTTCGGCGGCACGCGCGGCCAGCGCGGCAGCATTGGCGATGGCCAGTTCAAACGTGGCGCGCGCCTGCGCATGCATCGGCGTGTCCTTGAGCAGTGCTTGCAGATGCGACTGCAGTACCGGCAACGAACCTTCGCGCCGGATCGCACGCAGCACGTCGAGCGCGACGATATTGCTGGTGCCCTCCCAGATCGAACCAAGATGGGCGTCGCGCACGAGGCGCGGATCGCTCCATTCCTCGATATAGCCGCAGCCGCCGCGAATCTCCATGGCATCGCCGGTCACCTTGCGCGCATCGCGGCAGGCGCGGAACTTGATCAGCGGCGTCAGGATGCGCATCAGCGGATACGCGTCGGCCTCGCCGGCATCGGCACGGCGCAACGCTTCGGCGGTTTGGAACACCATGGTGCGCGCCTGCTCGGTGGGCAGCGTGAGCTTGAGCAACTGGCGGCGCATCAGCGGCATGTCCGTGAGCCGCTTGCCGAATGCACGGCGTTCGCTTGCGATGAATTGACCTTCAGTCAGTGCCCGGCGCATCAGTCCCGCGGCACGCACACCGTTGGACAGGCGCGAGTTGTTGATCATGTCGGCCATCTGCACAAAGCCGCGGCCCGGCTCGCCCACCAGGTAGGCATGCGCCCCTTCGAGACGGATCTCGCCGCTGGCCATCGAGCGCGTGCCAAGCTTGTCCTTGAGGCGGATGATCCGGTAATGATTGGCACTGCCGTCGGCCAGGTTGCGCGGCAGCAGGAACAGCGAGACCCCCTTGTGGCCTTCGACGGCCTTGCCGTCAGCGTCCTCGACGCGCGCCAGCACCATCGCCAGCGCCGCGTCGGGATTCGAGCAGAACCATTTGTCGCCCACCAGGCGCCAGCCACCTTCGGCGCCCTCATCGCGAATCGCGCGCGTGGCGGTGGCGGCAACGTCGGAGCCCGCGCCCTGCTCGGTCATGAACATTGCGCCCTGGTACAGGTCGTCGAAGACCTGCGTGGTCAGGCTCGGCAAGAAGCGTTCGACCAGTGCCGGATCGCCGAACTTGCGCAGCGTGCGCGTCAGCGAATCGGTCATCGAAAGCGGGCAGCACAGGCCGAATTCCGCTTGCACGAACAGATAAGTCAGCGCGTACTTGGCCGCTGGCGGCATTGGTTTGTCCCATCCGAGCACACCGCCACGATGTGAAGCGGCGGCCAGGCCGAATTCCGAGAACGCCACGCGTTCCAGTTCCACATAGGCCGGATGCTTGTGGATGCGCTGGGCATCGAGACCACTGCGCGTGCGATGCGACAGCGTGGGGGGTTCATGGTCGGCCACATTGGCCAGTTCGTCGAGCACGCCCCCGGCCAGCGCACCCATGCGCTCCAGATGCGGCAGCAGGTGGTTGAACAGGTCGGCGGGCAAGTACAGCGGCAGCAGCGCGCGCAGGTCGGGATCCGCCGTGAACAGGCTCGCGCCATGACGATCGGGAACCGGATGCGCGTCAGCGGCGGGGGCTGGCGAGGTAGCTGGGGCGAATGGGGATGCAGCGGGGCGAGCGGCGCTGGTCGGCATGAATCGTCTCCGGATGGCTTCCTGCCCTGCAGAACGGGGGCGGGATTGTTTGAAACCATTATTCGATGGGCAACGATTCGTGTCTAATTCTAAAATTGGCTTGATCAATATAAATTTTGTATTGCCATGGAATTCCGCCACCTGCGCTACTTCCTCGTGCTGGCCGAGGAACTTCACTTTGGTCGCGCCGCGAAACGACTGTCGATTTCGCAGCCGCCGCTGTCGCTCAATATCCAGCAACTGGAAACCTCGGTGGGTGCCCGGCTGTTCGAGCGCGACAGCCGCGGCGTCAGGCTGACAGCGGCGGGACGCGCCTTCCGCGAGTCAGCCACTGCGTTGCTGGCGCAGGCCGAGTCGGCCCGGCTGCTCGCGCGCGAGATCGAGGCCGGCGCGGTGGGGCGCTTGCGCGTAGGCTTCGTCGGCTCGATGCTGTATCGGGGGTTGCCGCAACGGCTGCAGGAATTCCAGGCGCGCTATCCAGGCATCCATGTGGCGCTGACCGAACTGAATTCGCAGGAACAGATCGACGCGCTGCTGCATGGCGAACTCGATGCGGGATTCGTCCACACCAGCCGCGTGCCCGATGAACTGGCGACTACGCTGGCCCACTCGGAAGCATTTGTCTGCTGCATGCCGGCCGACCATCCGCTGACCGGGCGTGACGCCGTGGCCCTGGCGGACCTGCGCGGCGAACCGTTCGTGCTGTTCTCGCGCAAGGCTTCGCCCGACTACTACAGCCGCATTTTCGACATGTGCGCGACGCAAGGCTTCTATCCCCGCATCCGGCACGAAGTGCGCCACTGGCTATCGGTGGTGTCGCTGGTTTCACAGGGCATGGGGGTGGCCGTGGTGCCTGCCGCGATGGCGCGCTCCGGCATGGCCGGCGCCGCATTCCGTCCGCTGGCCGATGCCACCGTACCGTCCGAGGTCTATTGCGTCTGGAAACAGGCGCCCGACCATCCGGCGCGCGACCATTTCGTCGACACGGTAAAGGCAGCTGCGGCCGCTGCGGCACAGGCCGGTATCTAGAAAGAAAAAAGCCACCGGCCCAGGGACCAGTGGCTCAGAAGTACGCGTGGAACGGGGTGTTCAGCGTGCCTGCAGCTTATGCCGAGCCGTGCGGCGGACCAATACCACAAACGTGTTAATCGAACGGACGTACTACCCTTCCCCCGCCTTGTTCCCCACGCACTGCGCCAGTGCTCATGTCCGCTCGGGCTCGACGGCCTGCTGCACCGGCAGCGCCGCCGGGTTATCAGTCGGGCTCACCACCGCATACAGATAGCGCCCGTTGCGCCAGTACTGGGCCAGCAGGTTGCCCTCCTTGCGCGCACCATTGTTGAAGTGCAGCTTTCCGGACGGACGCACGTAGTACACGATCGACTGCATCTGCGGGTTCTGGTACAGGATCATGGCGGCGGCACCCTGCTCCGAAGACATCAGGCGACCGCCCACGGGGTGGAAGCCATATGCGGAAAAGTCGGGCAACGGCGCCGGCTGCACGAAATGCTGGTTGAGCCAGGTTTGCAGCTGGCGCGGATCGCTGGCCTGCACATCCACCATCTGCGGCGAGGCGCTGACGGCGAACAGCCGGTAAGCCGACATCGCATCGGCCATCGGCAGGTAGGTCTGGCGCAGCGCGATATCGCGCGTCTGCCAGCCGCCCATGCCGCCCAAGGCAACGGCCATGACCAGCGACGCTGCAATGGCCACGCGGTGACGCATACGATCGCGCAGGTCACGGCGAATCCGGAATGGATCGAGCCGCGCCGGGGTAGCGGCCGGTGGCGGTTCCATGCTGGCACGTAACGCATGCGATTCCTGGCGGATCTGTTCCACCTGCCGCGCCAGTTCAGGGTGGCTGGCGATCAGGCTCTCGATCTGCTGGCGCCGCGTGTGATCCAGTTCGCCGTCCACGTAGGCATGGAGTTCGGGTTCGGTGGGCATCAGGGTATTCATTTCAGGACCTGCAGGGGAGGATTGACGACCTTGCCTTCGGTGAGTTCACGTAGCGATTTGCGGGCGCGCGAGATGCGCGACATGATCGTGCCGATCGGCACGTCGAGCGTATCGGCGGCTTCCTGGTAGCTCAGGCCCTCCACGGTGACCAGTACCAGTAGCGCACGTTGTTCGGCGGGCAGCCGGTTGAAGCCCTCGAGTGCCGAGCGCGCCATGACCACGTCTTCGGTCGACGGCGCGCTGTCTTCGTCACTGCCCGCACCAAATAGCGACAGCAGCCCGGCGTAGCGCCGGGTGCGGCGCTGCCCGTCGAGAAACAGGCGATAGAGAATCGAGAACAGCCATGCGCGCAGGTCGCTGCCGTCGTGGCGCGTGGCGCGCCTGGACAGCGCACGCTCCAGACAGGCCTGGACGAGGTCGTCCGCGCTGGTATCGTTGCGCGTCAGCGAAATGGCGAAGCGGCGCAGTCTCGGAATCACTTCGCGCAATGCGTCGTCTGTAAAGTCCTTGTCCATCGGTCTGGTTACGGCAGATGCCATCGAAGCAGGGGTTGGTTACAAGGTATACGAACCGCAATACCGCTTATTCCCGATTCGCACTGACTTCCTGCCGGTAAAAGTAGCCCTACGGCCCGCAAGTGGCGCGAATGCTATACAATCGAGAACGATTTTTATTTACGTACCCGACAGGATTTTTGCTGTCGCGCGGCGGCGATCCCGCCCCTGGACTGGAAGCATATGCGGTTGTCTGAACTGCCCCGGCGCACGGTCGCCATCGTGAAATCGGTGGACGATGCCACCCCGAACGACCCCGTTGCGCGGCGTCTGCGCGATCTCGGCTTCGTGCCGGGAGAAACCGTGCAGATCATTACCTTCGGCCCGTTTGGCAAGGATCCACTGGTCGCCCAGGTGGGCTTCACACGCTTTGCGTTGCGCCGCTCGGAAGCGGACCGCATTGGCGTGGACGTTGCAACCGCCACCGTCTCCAGCATTGCTCCGGCCAGCCAGGCCGACACTTCCGACGCGGCCCAGCGCATTGCCTGAAGGCCCGCCCGCCGTCGCCAGCACCCAAGACCCATCATGTCAGTTGCCCAGAATGCCTCAGCCTTGCGCATTGCGCTGGTAGGCAACCCCAATTGCGGCAAGACCGCGCTGTTCAACCGCCTGACCGGCAGCCGCCAGAAGGTAGCCAACTACGCCGGCGTAACAGTCGAGCGCAAGGAAGGCCAGTTTACGTCGCCGGCCGGGCGTACGGTGCGCATCCTTGACCTGCCCGGCGCATACAGCCTGCATTCGGCCAGCCTCGACGAAGCCATCACGCGCGAGGTCTGCATGGGCCAGCGCCCCGGCGAAGCGCGCCCGGACCTGCTGGTATCGGTGGTGGATGCCACCAACCTGCGCCTGCACCTGCGCTTCGTGCTGGAACTGCGCCGCCTGGGCCTGCCGATGGTGGTGGTGCTCAACATGAGCGATGCCGCCGCGCGCCGCGGTATCGTGATCGATCGCGACGCCCTTTCCCGGGCATTGGGTGTACCCGTGGTGCAGACCGTGGCGGTCAAGCGCGACGGCGCCGCGGCACTGGTCCGGCTGTTCGACGAAACATTGCCGCCCGCGCCGCCGGCGCAGCCGATCGACAGCGTGTCGGAACTCGATACCCACGCCGAGGTGAAGCGTCTGCTCGAGGCGGCAGTGACGATGCCCACGCGCACCGCGCGTTTCGACGATGCGGTGGACCGCGTCGTGCTGCACCCGGTATTCGGCCTGGTAATCCTGGCCGTGCTGCTGTTCTTCATGTTCCAGGCCGTGTTCTCGTGGGCCGCACCGATGATGGATGGCATCGAAGGCGGCGTGCACTGGATCGGCGAATGGATGGGCACGTTGTTGCCCGACGGCATGCTCAAAAGCCTGCTGGTCGACGGCCTGATTGCCGGCCTGGGCAGCGTGATCGTGTTCCTGCCGCAGATCCTGATCCTGTTCCTGTTCATCCTGACGCTCGAGGAATCGGGCTATCTGCCGCGCGCGGCGTTCCTGCTGGACCGCCTGATGATGGGCGCCGGGCTGTCGGGACGATCGTTCATTCCACTGCTGTCCAGCTTTGCCTGCGCGATCCCCGGCATCATGGCCACGCGCACGATCCAGGACCCGCGTGACCGCCTAACGACGATCCTCGTGGCGCCGCTGATGACCTGCTCGGCACGCCTGCCGGTCTATGCACTGCTGATCGGCGCGTTCATTCCCGAGCGCACCGTGGCTGGATTGTTCAATCTGCAGGGTCTGGTGCTGTTCGCGCTGTATGTGGCCGGCATTCTCAGCGCGCTGCTGGTGGCCTACGTGCTCAAGTGGTTCCGCCGCGACCGCACCGATCATCCGTTGCTGATGGAGCTGCCGTCGTACCGCGTGCCGAATCCGCGCGATATCGCCATCGGCCTGTGGGAGCGGGCGCGTATCTTCCTGTCGCGCGTGGGCAAGGTGATCCTGACGCTGACCGTGCTGTTGTGGTTCCTGGCTACGTTCCCGTCGCCGCCGGAAGGCGCGACCATGCCACCGATCGACTACAGCTTCGCCGGCATGATCGGGCGCGGTCTTGAGCATGTGTTTGCGCCAATCGGTTTCAACTGGCAGATCTGTATTGCGCTGGTGCCGGGCCTGGCCGCACGCGAAGTGGCGGTTGGCGCGCTGGCCACGGTGTATGCCCTGTCGGGCAGCGACGATGTGGTGGCAGTGCAACTGGCCCCGATGATCGCCGCGCAATGGTCGCTGGCCACCGCGCTGTCGCTGCTGGCCTGGTATGTATTCGCGCCGCAGTGCATTTCCACGCTGGCCGTGATCCGTCGCGAGACCAACTCCTGGAAGGTAATGGCCGCCTCGGCCGCCTACCTGACAGGCCTGGCCTATCTTGCCTCGTTCATCACGTATCGCGTGGCATTGATGTTCAGCTGATTTCGCGGAAACTGCTCCATCGTTATCCAGTCAAACGGCCATGACGCTCTACCACGCCCTTGAAACCCTGCTGGTTCCGCTGATCGTGCTGGCCTGTGCCGTGCACGTGGCGGGACGCTACATGCCCCGCACGCGCGAGCGTGTGAAGGCGAGCCTGGCGGCAATGCTTGGGGGCACATCGGCCAGCGGTTGGCGTGGATGGCTGGCAAAGCGCCTGGAGCCCAGCCAGGCTGCAGGTTGCGCCAGCGGATGCGAGACCAATAGCGGTTGCGGGACCTGCGGGTCGAATACCTCGGCCCCTACAGGTACTGATGGCAAGCAGGACAACGAACAGGTCATCCACTTCGTACGCAAGTCCTGAATTACACGGCAGACAAGGCAAAACGAAGGCAAAACGGCGATCCCAGGGGATCGCCGTTTTGCTTTTGGAGCGAAGGAATCGGGTACGCAGAAACGGGTACGCTTTACCTTTTGATACTGCCGGTTCGCTCCCCTCTCCCGCGCGCGGGAGAGGGTCGAGGGAGAGGGCAGGCAGCTCAAATTGCCTCATATCGGCAAGCAGAACCGCCCTCCCTCACCCCCAGCCCCTCGCCCATTTCATGGGAGAGGGGAGCCTGTCTACCGCATTTCAAACCTTCGCAGAAACGGGTACGCCCCGCTTACTGCGCTGTGCCTGGGATCGTCAGCGACACGGGCATGGCTTCCGTTCCGGCGGTGCATGTCACCGTCACCAGGAACGGGCCTGAGCCGGTTGGCTTCACGGTCACGGAATTGTCCGTGATCGTCGGCAGGAGCATTACCGGGCCGCTGGTGACCGACCAGTTCCACGTGCCATTGCACTTCGTGATGCCCTCGTCGATCCCGCTGTGCATGATGTGCGCGGCAATCGGAACGCCACTGCTCGGCACCACCAGCGGGTTCGGGCCGTCGTAGACCAGTGCCCAGGTCGGTTGCTCGGTCACGAACAACATTGCGCGCGGCTTGGCGGTCAGGGTCAGGCTGCTGGCCATCTCGGACAACACGCTCTGCAATGGCGTGGTCATGTTGGGACGGCTGGTGCTGACGGTCGTGACACGCGTGCTCGAGTTGGGCTGCACCGCCAGCGACGGCGACGTGGTCATATAGGTCCACAGGCCGGTGAAATCCGCCGTCGTATCGCTTTCATCGTTACGCAGCACGCGCGAGTCGTAAGTTTGCGGATAGCCGTTGAGAACGTTGAGCGCGTTGATCTGCTTGCCGAACTGCGACAGCACCAGGCGGTAGGTCAACACGCTGTTCTTGAACACCGACACCAGGAATGCGCCGGTCAGCGTATTGCCATCGGGCGCGGTCACCTGCACGGTCACTACCGACTGCGCAGCGGTATCGCTGGTGTTCACGCCACGCAGCGTGCCCACGTTGGCCACGCCGGTAACCTGTACCGCCGAGGTGCTGCTGCGCCATGTCCATGCGGTTCCTGACGACGAACGATCCGCGCCATCGCTGTCGATCAGCGACGCCGTTACCGGCAAGACCTGGCCATCGGTCATCGACAGCACCGGATATGGCAACGCCAGGCTATAGGTCCGGACGCCGGGCGCCACCACGGTGATGGTCGCGGCGACTTGCGGCAGGGTCGTGGTGACATTGTTGGCACCGGTCACCGTGGCCACCACGCTGATCGTTGCCGTACCGGTTCCCACGCCAGTCACTACCGCACTGCCCGGGATCGTGCCATTGGCCACGGCCGCCACGGAAGTGCCGGAGCTCGACCAGACAAAGGACGTTGAGCCGGTCACATCGTTGCCAAGGTCATCGACTACCGATGCCACCAGCGACAGTGACCCGCCGATGCTGACCTGGCCCGAGGTCCGGTTCATGACCAGCGTATAGGACTTGGCAACTGTTGTGCTGCCACCTCCCGCGCCGCCGGTGTCGGTCGGCGAGGTACTTGCCGTACCCGAACTGCCACCCCCACCGCCGCAAGCTGCCATCAGCATTGCCGTCGCCATGCAGGCGAGCCAGCGTGTCCACGAGCGCGTACGCATGATTTGTCCCCTTCGTAGTTATGGTCCTTACCCCGTGCTACTCAGACTAGGCGCGATGTGCACCGCGATGTACCAGCCAGAGGACTGAGCGGGACCCAACATTTCGGGATGAGGTCATCCGTTCGGGGTAAGGCATCGGCGTGCGGCGCCCCACATTGCCGGAGGGATTCGGACGAGGCAGTCTCGGCGTCCACGGTTGACGTCATGCGGCGTTTTGCACTACGCTGCTGATTCTTGTCCGCTACGAGCGGCTAGGATCCACCTCAGTACCAACTGAACTTAATGCACGCAGCCGCCTTCAACCTCCGCCACGCCGCCGATGCCTCGCGCATCGATGCCGCCGTGCGCGCGTGCGTTGCCGGCCTGTCGTCGCGCCGCGCCCTGAGCGCTTCCTCGCTACTGCTAAGCCTAACGATCGGTTGCCGGGTCTAGCGCCCCGTGGCAGTTCGGCAGCCTTTCGCCACAACCCTTTTCTGATTTTCGAAACGCGCGCAAGACAACTTGCAGAATGCGGCGTTTCCTGACACTTCCTGAGCGAGGAAGGAGAGATTCCCATGCCCATGTTGCGCAACCCCTCCGCCAAGTATCGTCCCGCAACCGTTGTGGATTTGCCCGATCGCCGTTGGCCCTCATGCCGGATCGCGCGTGCGCCGCGCTGGATGAGCACCGACCTGCGCGATGGCAACCAGGCGTTGATCGAACCGATGAACAGCGCGCGCAAGCTGCAGTTTTTCGAGCAACTGGTAAAGATCGGCCTCAAGGAAATCGAGGTCGCATTCCCGTCGGCATCGCAAACCGATTTCGATTTCGTGCGCATGCTGATCGAGGAAGACCGCATTCCCGACGATGTCACCATCGTGGTACTGACGCAGGCGCGCGAAGACCTGATCCGCCGTACGGTGGAATCCGTGCGTGGTGCCAGACGCGCCACCGTGCACCTCTACAATCCGATCGCGCCGGCCTGGCGCCGGATCGTGTTCAATGCATCGCGTGAGGAGATCAAGGAGGTAGCGGTAGCGGGTACGCGCCTGATTCGCGAGTTGACCGACGCCATGCCGGAAACGGCCTGGTCCTACGAGTACTCGCCCGAAACCTTCAGCCTGGCCGAACTCGACTTTTCGCTCGAGGTATCGGACGCCGTGTCCGCGGTGTGGCAACCCGACGCAAAGCGGCCGATGATCCTGAACCTGCCGACCACGGTGGAATGCAGCACGCCCAATATCTTTGCCGACCAGATCGAATGGATGCACCGCCATCTGGCGCGTCGTGAACACATCGTGCTGTCGGTCCACCCGCACAACGACCGCGGCACGGCCGTGGCAGCCGCCGAACTGGCCGTGATGGCGGGCGCCGATCGCGTGGAAGGCTGCCTGTTCGGCAATGGCGAGCGCACCGGCAATGTCGACCTGGTCACGCTGGCGCTCAATCTCTATACGCAAGGCGTGGATCCGGAGCTCGATTTCTCCGATATCGATGAAGTCCGCCAGTGCGTGGAGCATTGCAACCAGTTGCCCGTGCACCCGCGTCATCCCTATGTTGGCGATCTTGTCTTCACCGCGTTCTCGGGTTCGCACCAGGACGCCATCCGCAAGGGCTTCGCCCAGCAGAAGCCGGATGCGATCTGGGAAGTGCCCTACCTTCCGATCGATCCCGCGGACCTGGGCCGCAGCTACGACGCGGTAATCCGCGTCAACAGCCAGTCGGGCAAGGGTGGCATGGCATACCTGCTGGAGCAGGTGCATGGCATCTTCATGCCGCGCCGCCTGCAGATCGAATTCAGCCGTTCGGTGCAGGTGATGACCGACGAAACCGGTCTTGAAGCCAGCGCCGAGGATCTTTACGCATTGTTCCGGCGTGAATATCTCGATGCCGAAGGGCCGCTGCGCTACGTCTCGCACCGCATGGTGTCAACCAGCGACAGCACGGTGGAAATCGAGATCGAGATGACGCGCGATGGGCAGCCCGTGCGGGTGCGTGGCGCCGGCAACGGTCCGATCGATGCCACGGTCGACGCCTTCGCGCGCGGCCTGGGCCTTGCGGTGCGCGTGATGGACTACCACGAACACGCCATGACTACCGGTGCCAATGCCAACGCGGCCTGCTATGTGGAAGTGCGAGTGGGCGATTCGCCGACCGGTTTTGGCGCGGGCGTGGATGCCAGCATCGTCACGGCGTCGCTGAAAGCGGTGGTATCTGGTGTCAACCGCCATGTACACGTACGGGCCGACGCCGAGGCCAGGGCAGCCTGAGATCGTACGTAGCTAATCGCACGCAGTAGAAAAACGGTGTGCCCTGCCCCCACAGGGCACACCTGGAAAGACGTCCTCGCGGACGCCCACGACATGCGCGGTGCACAACCACGTGTGCACAGCCTACGGGGGGCGCCATTCGCGCGCCACGAATAAATCCGCATGTGGATAGAAGCCACGGCGCGCAGGGGCTGTCGCGCATTGACGACGCCGTTGCGCCAAAAGCGTGTCGCCTGCACCTCACTTGTCTTGCATCAAGGTTAGGTATCCCTGCGCGGGACACACTGGTCGCACTTTTTCGATGTTTAGTGCTTGACCAACATGACCACTTCAAACAATCCCCGCCGCAACCCCCTCGCTTCCGCCGTCTGCATGGCGCTCGCCGCCGCCACGATTGGCACCCTTTCCGCGCCGGCATTTGCCGCCGACGACGCGCAAGGCAACTGGATGGTCCGCCTGCGCGGTACCTACATGGACATGGCCAACAAGTCCGACCCGATTGGCGGGGCCGGTGCGTCGGACCGCATCCATGTCAACAACAAGTGGATTCCGGAGCTGGACGTCACGTACTTCATCGTGCCGCATATCGCGGCCGAACTGGTGCTGACCATTCCGCAGAAGCAGGACGTAAGCCTCGATGGCGCGAAGATCGGTACGTTCAAGCATCTGCCGCCGACCCTGCTGCTGCAATACCATTTCCTGCCGAATGGCACGTTCCGCCCATACGTGGGCGCCGGTGTCAACGTGACGCGCATCTATGGCGCGGACATTGCCGGCAATACGCTGAGCCTCGATAACTGGAGCGTGGGCCCTGCCCTGCAGATCGGCATGGACTACAAGCTCAACAAGAACTGGTTCCTGAACGTCGACGCCAAGAAGCTGTGGATTTCCAGCAACGTTTACGCTGGCGGCGCCAAGGTCTCGACGGTCAACCTTGATCCTTGGCTGTTCAGTGCGGGGGTGGGATATCGCTTCTAAACCGCCGGACGAACTCGGGGCGTGGGTGGTTTGACCACCAACACCGCAAGCCACGCCCAAGTGGAATCAGAAGGTAGTGTCTCGGCTCTCTCTCCCCTCATGGGGAGAGAGTGGGAGAGAGGGGTGGTACAGCAGGGAACCACACAAAGCGAAGCTGCTGGAGGGGAGCGAACCCTTGGTACGCTAGCGGAATGCCGGTTCGTCGAAGCTGCGTAGCTTGCGGGAGTGCAACTGCTCGACGCCGTTCTCGCGCAGGATGCGGATAGCTTCCAGACCGATCGTCATATGCTGGCTTACGCGCTGGCGATAGAACGCGTTGGCCATGCCGCGCAATTTCAGTTCGCCATGCAGCGGCTTGTCCGACACGCACAGCAAGGTGCCATACGGTACGCGTAGCCGGAAACCATTGGCGGCCACTGCCGCGCTTTCCATATCGATTGCAATCGCACGTGACTGGTTGAAGCGCGCGTACAGCGCCTTCGATTTCAGCTCCCAGTTACGGTCATCGGTCGAGACCACGGTACCGGTGCGCATGCGCGTCTTCATCTCCGTGCCCGACAAACCCGTCACACGTGCCACTGCTTCCTGCAGTGCCACCTGGATTTCCGCAATCGGGGGCACCGGCACCCACGGCGGCAAGTCGTGGTCCAGCACGTGGTCGTCACGTACATACGCGTGCGCCAGCACGTAGTCGCCAAGCTGTTGTGAGCGACGCAGGCCACCGCAATGCCCCACCATCAGCCAGCAGTGCGGCCGCAGCACGGCCAGATGGTCGGTCATGGTCTTGGCGTTGGACGGTCCGACACCAATGTTCACCAGCGTGACGCCAAGCCCGTCTTCGCGCACAAGGTGATAGGCCGGCATCTGCGGCAGCGCGCGCGGACGCGAGGCGTCATCGGGCTCGGCCTCGCCAAGCTGCTGCACGATATCGCCCGGCTCGACAAAGCGCACATAGCCGTCGCCACCATCACCTGACATGAGATTGCGACCCAGCGTGACGAACTCGTCGACATAGCGTTGATAGTTCGTAAACAATACAAAGCGCTGGAAGTGGTGTGGTGCGGTGCCCGTGTAGTGATAGAGCCGCTGCAGCGCCAGGTCCACGCGTTCGGCAGAGAACAGCGAGAGCGGCCAGGCCTCACCGGGCGTGGGCTCATAGGTGCCGTTGGCAATCGAGTCGTCGATGCGGCTCAGTTCGGGCAATACAAACGATGCTTCGAGCTCGCGGGCCTGGGTATAGCTGATGTCCGTGGTCGAAGCCTCGATGACAAACGGCAGCGGAATCGGCCGGCGCGACAGGCCCACCACCACCGGCACGCGGTGATAGCGCATCAGGCGCTCGATCTGGTCACGATAGTAGTCGCACAGCAGGTCGGGACGCGTCACCGTGGTGCCGTACACACCCGGATATGCAACGGTGCCCCAGGATGGCCGGCTGTCGGTCACCATGGTTTCGAGATTGACCGAGATGCCAAGGTACGGATAGCACGCGTGTGCGGCGGACGGCAGAGGTTTGCCTTTGGCAAACGCATCGAAGCGTGCACGCACCGCAGCCACGGAGCTGTCGTAAATTTCGCGAATTCGCGCGAGCGCGCTGTCGGCATCGCTGAACTCTGCGAGCTGATCAGCCGGATGAGCGGAAGAGAAGATCGGTGCGTTCATGGCAACCATCATACCGCCAGCTTTGGCCATGCGACAGGCAAATGCCCATCCGGCATGCACGACATGCGTGTGGGTACGAACGCTCGCATATTCCAGACAAAGTTGTTTGACGTCGCCGCATTGGCTTCGCTACACTCTGTCGCCAAAATGCGCGGCATTGACGCGGTTCACGCGCAAGCCGTGGCGCAAGCGCCCCTGCGCCCCCCACTTCGGGAGGGGCTGCACACATGCGCACCGCTTTTCAGGCTGGAGGAATCGTCGATGGAAATCCGTAACCCGTTGCCCGCTGAGATCGAGGCAGCCAGGCTGCTGCTGGTTGCCAACGGTTGGGAACAACGGGTCGGCAATCCCGAACGGTTTGCCCAGCTGATTGCCAACTCCCAGCGCGTGGCGGTGGCCATCGAGAACGGCGAGGTCATCGGCTTCGCGCGCGCGCTCTGCGACGATATCTCGAACGGCTATATCTCGATGGTGGCCGTGGCCCCCCAGCATCGCCGTCGCGGCATCGGGCGTGCACTGTTGCGACACGTCATGGGCAACGATCCGGACATTACGTGGGTCCTGCGCGCGGCGCGCTCATCCGAAGCCGCATTCTTCGGCCAGCTCGGCTTTACGCCTTCGATGGTGGCCATGGAGTGGCGCCGGCGCTAGGCAGCGCCCACGCGTCCACGTTCACTGCGCCATGGCGCGCCGGAATTCTTCGGCGCTGCCCACCTGATGGAACAGCTTGCCACCCGGCGCAAAGCGATCGGCGCTGGAAAGTCCACCCACCACCACCGGATCGAAACCCGCATCGCGCACCAGCGCGGCGGCCACCGACAGCGCCTCGGCATCGTTGCCGGCCAGCGGCACCGCCATCAACGCACCCTTGCGATGACTTTCGCGCGCAAAGTCCCCCGCGCTCGTGAAGTTGAATACCCGGACGATACGTGCGCCGCGCAGGTATTTCGCCGTGGTCACGCCGATACCGTTGGCCTTGACCTCCTCGACGATAGCGCCATCGCGCGGTGACACCGCATTGGTGGCATCGAGCACGATCTTGCCCTGCCAGTTGTTCTGTTGTCCCACCTCGGGTACGGCGCCGTAAGGCACCGCCAGCAACAGCACATCGGCAAAAGCCACGGCCTGGGCCACGGTGCCGGCCTGGGCCAGGCGACCGAGCCCGTCGGTCAGGGATTTCAGTTCCTCGGGATGGCGCGAGGAAAACATCACCGGATGACCGGCCTTGACCCACAGCCCGCCAATGGTGCCGCCAATGCGGCCCGAGCCAATCACACCGATCTTCGCCTTGGTCGCACCACGTGCTGGCTGCGCCGTGGCGTGATCGGCCACGACCGCCAGCAACATCGACCAGCCGCCCGTTATCAACAGCCTGCGCCGCCCGCGCAGCGTGCCTTGCCTTGTCTGGGCCATCTTGGTCTCCGGTGACGCCGATCCAGTCACTCTAGGCGAAAACCTGTCGCCCCGACGTGGCAGGCTGTCACAGGACCGTCATACCCGCTACCTAGACTGGCGCGCGGCCACGTGCCGCACACGGCGCACGCCGGCCGTCACAACCGCAGTCACAACGAATAAAAGGGAAAGACATGGGAAGCAGGTCGAGGAAGCCTGGGCACTGGGTACGACGAGGCGCCAGCACGGCAGCAATGCTGGTACTGGCCACCGTGGCAATGACCGCCTGTGGCGGCGGCGATGACGGCAGTACGTCAGGCGCCGGCGGTGGCAACACCGGCACCACGCCGACCGCAGTCCAGCCGCTGGCGGGCGGCGCGCTCTATGTGGGCGCGGTGAGCTTCGGCGATACGGTTTCGGTCGAACTCGACAAGCCGGCGGCCGGACAGTTGACGCTGCGCTTCCTTGACTCGCGCTACGGCCTGGCCGGTACGCTGACCGGCCAGTACACGGTCGATGGCAATACCTATCGCGTATCGAAGCTGGCCGCCTCGGGCAGCGATGTACCGGCGGCACTGGCGGCGGCAGCGGCATCGATCACATTCAGCTTCACGATCGACGATGGCCTGCTGTCCGGCGCACTGGGACAGGTACCCAACGTTGCCGCAGGTAACGGCGCGCTGTTGCAAGGCTATGTTTCGGCCGCCAACAAGGGCGCCCAGCTGGCCGACATCGCCGGCACCTACAGCTATCTGCGCCAGGCCGGCGACACCGCCACGGCGGGCCAGCTCAACATCCAGGCCGACGGCACCGTGCGCGTGTGCGCTGGCCAGGGCTACAGCGCGGCATGCACGGGCGGCCAGACCGGCCAGCTCAGCGCGGATGCCGACCAGTCGCGCTATCCGGGTGCCTATGCGCTGACGCTCGCGGGCAGCAAGGTGGGGCGTCTGTTCGTGGGCAAGCAGCAAGGCAATGTGGCGCTGTTCGTCGACGAAACCGGCGCCAACGCCAGCGCCGCCACCGGCAACTGGGTGGTGCGTTCCGCCACGCCGTTGGCCACCAACGCCGTGGATGGAGACTGGCTCTGTGCCGAACCCGAACTCGACGAGGCCAACGCGCTGACCGGCCGTACGCGTCGCAATATCGTCTCGGTCGCCGGCAACACGCTGGCCGCCGACAACATTCCCGTGGATGTGGCGTTGGCCTACAACACAGCCGCCAGCGTCGCCGCCAACGGCCTGATCTCGGGCAACTGGCAGGAAACGGTCGCCGAACAACCGAAAACCGGTGCAATGACCTGGCTGCCGGTCAGCACCAGGCTGGCCTACCAGTTGCGCCAGGTGCCGGGTACCCAACGCATGTTGCCGGCCGTCTGCGCGCCGTTGCCCGCGCCAACGCCAATCGCGACCTACCTGTCGGCCAAGGCCAACGACATCATCCTGGTCACGCTGGCCGACCTGCGCCCGACCCAGCCCGCGATTGGCCGCGACCAGATCTACTACAAGCTGGGCCGTTACGCGGCGGATCCGGTCAAGCGCTTCGACGATGTCTGCGAGGCCAATGGCCAGAGCAAGACCAGCACGTCCGATGCCAACTCGCGTATCGACACCCTGGCCTCGTTCACGTGCACCAAGACCGTCGGCAACAAGCCCGCGGACATGAAGACGCTGGTGGTAGGCCCCTATGGCGAGCCGTACCTGACCGATGGCCACCACACGTTCACCTCGCTGTGGGAAGCGGTTTCCGGCGGGTCGCAAAGCAAGGTCTATGTGCGCGTGCAAGACAACCTGTCGACCCTGAACCGCGCCACGTTCTTCCGCACGCTGCGCGAGCGCAAGCTGATCTGGTCGAAGGATGGTGACAACCGGCTGTCGTATCCGGCCGACCTGCCGCGCGCGCTGGGCCTGAACAACGGCCTGGGCAACGACCCGTACCGCGCGCTGGTCTACTTCACGCGCGATATCGGCTACCAGCAACTGGCCGATGCGACCGAGTTCACCGAGTTCTACTGGGGTGACTGGCTGCGCAAGAAGGTGGACGTGAGCAAGTACGACCTCAACAGCGTCGAAAGCTACCTGTCCGCAGTCCGCGCCGCGGCAACGGCCATGGTCGCGCTGGCACCCACCGACGTGGTCAGCAATGGCAAGACCGCCGCCGCGCTGGGCCGCCTCGCTACGTTCAACGAAACGGAGTTCACGGCGTTGTCACAGCCGCTGGGAACCGCCAAGCCCGGCAAGCTGCCGTATGCGGTGGACTACCGGACCAAGCTGAAACAGTAACGCGCGGCCAACGCCTGGCGACAGGACAAAAAAGCCCGCCAGTCCCATGACTGGCGGGCTTTTTCATTGGGGGCGTGGCAAAAGCGTACCCGTTTCTGCGTACCCGATTTACGCCGTCCTACTCCGGCTGGATACCCGCTGACTTGATGATGCGTCCCCACTTGTCCGATTCCTGGGCCTGGAATTTGGCCAGTTCGGACGGCGTGCTCGTGAACACGTCAGTGCCGGTCGACTTGTAGAACGTCGATGCCGTATCGCTCTTCGCTGCCTTCACCAGGATCTGGTTGAGCTTGTTCACCACGGCCGGCGGCGTACCGGCCGGCGCGTAGGCGGCGAACCAGTAGCTCATCTCGTAGCCCTTCACACCGGCTTCGTCGATGGTCGGCACGTCCGGCGCCAGCGGCGAGCGCGCCTTGCCGGAGACCCCGAGCGCGCGCAACTTGCCGGTCTTCACTTGCGGCAGACCGGTCGCGGTGTCGGTGATCATCATCTGGATCTGGTTGCCGAGCAGGTCGGTAATGGCCAGCGGATTGCTCTTGTACGGCACGTGCAGCAACTGGACATGCGCCATCTGCTGGAACAGCTCGCCTGCAATGCGCGACGACGAGCTGCCGCTGCCGAAGCTGAGCTTGCCCGGCTCCTTCTTGGCCAGCGCGATGAATTCGCCCACGGTCTTGGCCGGAACCTGCGGATTGACCACCATGATCTGGCCGCCGCGACCCAGCGCGGTCAGCGGCGTGTAGTCCTTGACCGGGTCATACGGCAGCTTCTTGAACAGATGCTCGTTGGCGGCGTGCGTGGTGTTGGTCGTGATCAGCACCGTGTAGCCGTCCGGCGCGGCCTTGGCCACGTCACTGGCGGCGATAAAGCCATTGGCGCCGGGCTTGTTGTCGACCACCACCGTGACCTTGCTGTCGATCGTCATGGCCTGGCCCACCGCGCGCGCCAGCTGGTCCGTGGCACTGCCTGCGGCGAACGGCACGACAAAGCGAACCGGCTTGTCGGGATACTCGGCCCATGCGCTGCCGGCGGGCAGGGCCAGGCTCGCGAACATGGCAAGGGCAGCGACGGCCAGCGGCCTGCGAATTCCGTACATCTGTGTCTCCTCTAATCGTTTTGACATTGGGACGGCTCGGCAATCATGAGGCGCCGCCGGCGAGCCGCGGCGGCAGGGGGATGTTCAGTCCCAGCAGCAGGAACGCCAGCGCCTTGCCGTGGGTATCGAGATTCAGGGCATCGTTGACGCCACCATCGAGCACGCCATCGATCACGAAATTCATGGCCTGGATCGACGGCACGACGTAGCGTTTCACGGCCTTGGGCTGGCGCGCCACGAACAGCGCGCGCACCGCTTCCTCGGTGACATGCGTCACCAGGTGATCGAAATCGCGCGTGTCATAGGCAATCACGCTGATATTGGAGCGATCGCCCTTGTCGCCGGTGCGGCCATGGGCAAACTGGTAGAGCGGCGCGGATTGGGTAGTGGTCATGGCGGGCTCCGGTCAGGCAATGAACGAATGGGCTGCGGCCACGGCTTCGCGTGGTACCAGGCAGGACGTTGCATTGAGCCGCGTGCGCAGCCCCGTACGCACCCCGCCGCCACCGGCCGGGCCGCAGGTATAGAGTGCATTGACCTCGCGCAGCAATGCCTGCGCCACGGCCTTGTCCTCGTGCGCCAGGGCCGCACGCATGCGCACATCGCGCGCCTCGGCCTCGTGCGGCTGTGGCGCGGCCAGCATCGTGCCGCCATCGTCGGCGAATACGCTCAGCACGCCGATCAGGTCGAAGCGGATCGGCACCTCATGCCCCAGGCCCTGCATGCGCTTGCGCACGATATCGGCAGCCAGCCGCGCACGCGCGGCGGCATTGGGCCCTGCATACGAGATCTCGCCTTCGGCAAACCAGCCGCCCTGGTGGAACAGGTTGGCCTTCAGCTGCGCGGGTCGGGCATGTCCGCGGATACCGCGCACGGCCACGCGGTCGGGGCCAAGCTGCGTGACCGTTACCTGGCCGATGTCGGCCACCACGTCGGGCGTCAGGTAGGCGCACGGATCATGGACTTCATAGAGCAGTTGTTCCTTGACGGTGCGCAGGTCCACGCAGCCGCCCGTATTGGCCGCCTTGAAGATCTCGATGCCACCGTCCGCGTCGAGCTGCGCAATCGGAAAGCCCACGGCATGTACGTCGGGCACGTCCTTCATGCCGGGATCCGCAAAATAGCCGCCGCTGACCTGCGCGCCGCATTCGAGCAGGTGGCCTGCCATCGTGGCCGCAGCGAGCCGGTTCCAGTCGTCCCAGGCCCAGCCGAAATGCGCCATCGCGGGCCCCACGGCCAGCGCCGGGTCGGCCACGCGGCCGCACACTACCACCTGCGCACCGTCGCGCAATGCATCGGCAATACCCTGCGCGCCGATGTACGCGTTGGCGCAAACGAAGCGTGCTTCGGGAAACGCATCGCCGACGATGCCGCGCAGCAGTGCACGGCCGGCGTCGTGCGAGAGGTCATCGCCCTCCACCACCGCCACGCGCGGCGCCGGCAGACCGAGTTCCGACGCCAGTGCAATGATGCGGCGCGCCGCGGCGCGCGGATTGGCAGCGCCGAAGTTGCCGATGATGGGGATCCGGTTGGCCAGGCACAGCCCCAGCACGGGCGTCAGCAACAGGTCCAGCAATGGCTCGTAGCCCTGTTCAGGATTCTCGCGGCGTGCCAGTTGCGCCAGTGCCAGCGTGCGCTCGGCCAGCGTTTCGAAGATCAGCGCGGCGGGCGCGCCGGAAGCGATCAGCGTACGCACCACGGGCAAGGCGGCGTCGGTACGGTCGCCAGAGAATCCGGCGCCGGATCCGATCAGCAGGGGAGCAGTCATGGGCGTTCGCGCTTATCAGGTTGGAGTGGCAGCGGTTTCATTCTAGGCTTATGCCTATATCTTATAAAACAGATTATTTGGATTAATCTATCGGTCTCGTGGATAAATTCGGCTGCTCAGGCCGACCGCCCTCGCCATGCTCTCGAACCTGTCGGTCAAGCACTTGCGCGCCTTCGTGGCGCTGGCCACCCACCGCAATTTCACGCGTGCGGCACAGGCGTGCCACCTGTCGCAATCGGCATTCAGCACGCTGATCCAGACGCTGGAAGACCAGGCGGGCAGCCGGTTGTTCGAACGCACCACGCGCCATGTGGACCTGAGTGCCGACGGCCGCCGCTTCGAGGAAGTGGCGCGCCGGTTGCTGGCCGACTTCGAAACGGCCTTCGAAGACCTGCGCGACCACGCCGAACGTCGCAAGGGCCGTGTGGCGATTGCCGCGCTACCATCGCTGGCGGGCGGCGACCTGCCGCCGTTGCTGGCGGACTTTCACCGGCACTATCCGGGCATTTCGCTGGAGCTTCACGATCAACTCGCCGACGGCTGCATCGACATGGTCCGGCGCGGGCAGGCCGACTTCGCGCTGGCACCGGCCCCGGCGCAGGATACCGACCTGCGTATCGAACCGCTCGTGCACGACAACTTCCACCTGGTTTGTCCGGCCGATCATCCGCTGGCCGCGCGGCGTCGCATTGCGCCACAGGCACTGGCGGGGCTGCCATTCATCCAGCTATCGAGAACCAGCAGCGTGCGCCAGCACCTGGATGCGGCGCTGCATCCGCTCAGGTTGCATGGCGTGATGGAGGTAGAGCATCTGGCGACGGTGGCGGCGCTCGTCGAAGCTGGCCTGGGGGTCTCGGTGGTACCCGCGTTGGCACTGTTCCAGTTCCGCCGTGAAGGACTGGCGATCCGGCCGATGCAGATGCCATCGCTGGTGCGCGATATCTGCCTGGTGCGATTGAAGGAGCGCAGCGATTCCGCCGCGGCCGCGGCCATGATCGACTGCTTGCGCGCCCACTACGGCACGGGCGGTACTGGCGGCGCAGGCGGTACAGGCAAGCGCCAGGGCGCTCAGAAATGACCGAGGTATCCGCCGTCGACAGCCAGCACCTGTCCGCTGACATAGGACGCTGCCGGAGACGCCAGGAAGACCACCGCGCCAGCCACTTCGTCCGGCTGGCCCCAGCGGCCGAGTGACGTGCGGTTGCGCAGCCATTCCGCCACGGTGGCATCGTCGACCATGGCCTGGTTTGGCTCGGTGGCGAAATAACCCGGTGCGATGGCATTGACCGTGATGCCGTGCCGGCCCAGGTCGGCGGCCATGGCACGCGTCAGCGCATCGAGACCGCCCTTGGTGGCCGGATAGAGCACGTCGTTGGCACGCGCCACCTGCCCGGCAATCGAGGTCACATTGACGATGCGGCCATACTGACCCTGCTGCATGAGGCGGGCGGCATGGCGGCACAGCGCATAGGGCGCCACCAGATTGGTTTCGAGCATTGCGCGCAGGTCGTCGGCATCGAGCTGCGCCATGCCGTTGCGGTTACGCGCGCCGGCATTGTTGACGAGGATATCGAGCCGCCCGTGCTGCGCCGCAATCTCGCTGAAAGCATGCGTGACAGCGGCTTCGTCGACGATGTCGAGTACGAGTGCCGACGCACTGCCGCCGCGCGCCTGCAAATGCGCCACGGCATCGGCCACGCGTTGGGCGTTCCGCGCGCATAGGAGTACGTGCGCGCCGGCATCGGCCAGGCCGGTGGCAATCGCCAGGCCAAGGCCCTGCGCGCCGCCCGTTACCAGGGCCACGCGGCCGGCGAGCGAGAAAGGATGGGCTGCGGTAGAGGTCACCATGGCGGCACTATACCGCAGCGCCGCCTGACGACTTGACGTGTCAGTGGCTCAGCGGATGAGCTTGCCCGTGGACGAGACGATCGACATCTCCACGAACGACGAGCCCGTATGGCGGGCGGCGCTGTAGCTGATCAGGATGCCGCCGAGATCATAGTCGCGCAGGCTTTCCAGCGCGGCGACCAGCTTCTCGCGCGTGGGTTCGGCCCCGGCACGGCGCAGCCCTTCCACCAGTACCTTGGCCGACATGAAGCCTTCCATGCCCGCATTGCTGGGTTCCGCCTTCTGCGCCTTGGCCATGCTGCGATATTCGCTGGCAAGGCTCATCTGGCTCGAATTCATGCCCGGCACCACCTGCGTGATGATCAGGCCCTTGCCGTCCTCGCCCAGTTCCTTGATGAATGAATCGGCCGCGTTGTTCGACAGCGTGACGAACTGCGCCTGGCTGCCGGCCTTCTTCATCTCGCGGATGATCCTGGCGGCCTCGGAGCCCGATCCGATCACCATCACTGCCTGCGGGTTGGCCTTGTTGACACTGGCCACGCCCTGGCTGATATCGCCCATCGGCCGGTTGAACGATGCGGCACCGGCCGGCTGCACACCACGTGCCTGCAGGGCCGTATTGAAGCCTTCGAACACATCCTGGCCGAACCCGTCATTGGCGTAGAAGATGGCAATGCGGCTCATGCCCGATGTGGCCAGATGGTTGATCGCACGCGCCACTTCGTCCTGATACTTTGCCCGCACGTTGAACACATAGCGGTTCACGGGGCGATGCAAGGTGATCGCGCCGGTCAGTGGCGCAATCAGCGGAATCTTCTCCGCGCCGATCAGCGGCAGGATGCTTTCGTTCTGCGGTGTGCCGCGCACCATGAACAGCGCGAACACCTTGTCTTCGGCAATCAGCTTGCGCACATTGTCCGGTGTGCGTTTGGCGTCGAAGCCGTCGTCGTAGGTCAGCAGTTCGATGCGGCGGCCACCCACGCCACCGTTTGCATTCACGTGATTGAGATACACCTGGGCACCGGCGATCTGCTCCTTCACCGACCCCGCTACCGGGCCGCTGACGCCGGCCGACTGGCCGATGCGGATCGTGGACTTGGTGATGCCGGGCTCCGCTTGCGCCGCCATGGGCGCGACAAACCCCAGCGTGGCGGCAAGCATGCCGCACGCAAAGTATCTTGCATTCATTTGTTGACCCCTCCAGAAGCGCTGGCGTGATTGATTTTCTTGCCGCTGCTCGCCGCACGAGTGCACGCATCCTGAAGACGCGCCGCACGGCGGTCCTCGCAAAGTACCTCATCGGAGGTAATTGTTCAAATTCCGGGACAATTCTGCGGGGGGGACTGTTGCTGCGGCAGCACACCGGGCCTCGTTGGTCCGGTGATGGCCTGGTGTGGCCGCAGCATGGCGCACGAATTCACGTGCGCCGGATGCGCGCCGCATGGGCGCGTCGGGGGTAAAGCAGAAGCAGACTACGGTAAAGACCGTTGCGCTGCTCAGGGGAAAGCTGGCACGGCAGGATCAAGACCTGCGAAACGGGCTTCCGGATGGGCATTCTGCAGCAGCGTCTCGATTTCTTCCACGCGGCCACGCGGCACATCCACCATCAGCAGCAACCTGCCCGCCTCGAGATCCTTTTCGAAGGCACGCAGCCGGCTGTTGGGCGCCGAACTGCCGATCATGCTCGATGCCCATGCGCCGAATACCGCGCCAAGCACCGCGAGCACACCGACCAGGCCCCACTGCGGCGTATCGCTGACGATCGGGAACATCGCCACCACCACACCGGCCACGATGCCGACGCCACCGCCGACCATCAGGCCCATCTCGGCGGCATGCACGATATCCGATGTCTGGAACAGGTTTGCTTCATGCAAACCAGTCATGTCGGCCCCATCGCGACCCACGAAATGGATGTGGCTGTTCTCGATGCGAGCCAGCAACAGGTCGTCCATGGTACGGCGCGCGCTTGCCAGGTCGGGCAACAACCAGAAGATCCGTTTGCGCATGACTTGCCTCCTCTGTCAGGCCGCCCCGGTACATGGGTCATCCGTCTGGGACGGTTTCGTTCGTTCTACTCTCTCCGACAGCACAGTGCAAGGCACCGAACGGATGACTGCGAGGTGAGCTGCGTCGAAAGGATTTCGTGCATCACCTCGCACTGCATCATGGCGTCAGAATGTGATCGGCAGGCGCACCGTGACGGTCAGGTCAGGCGTGTCGCGCGTCAGACCGGCACCCACGGAAAGGTTGAGCGTGTAGCGGTTGTTGAAGCGATACGAATAGCCCACCAGCAGCGTGCCCTGCGTGATGCGCACCGAACCCGGAATGGTCTGCCCGTTCTGCTTGGTCGGCCAGATGATGCTCTGGTCGTAGCCGATACTGAACGACGCATGTTCGTTCAGGGACAGGCCCATGCCGAAGTTGAACTGGAAGATGTCTCCCGGCGATATCTTGCCCAGCGATTCCGTCTGGCCGTTGAGTACGGTGCGGCTGACGTTGTCGCGCGCAAAATTGTGCAGGTAGCTGAAGGTGCCGAAGAACACCGCAGGGTCGGTCGGCAGCAGCCATGTCACGCCCGGCTGGATGGCCTGGAAGCCGGTACCGGTAGGCATGCCCAGCGGCAGACCGGTGCCGGTTGTATTGCTCACGCAGCGCGTCACGCAATCGGTCACCACTTCGAACGGATCGCGCCCGGTGTTCGACTTGTAGCGCAACCAGCCGATGAAGTACGGCATCTTCTCGTTGCCGTAGTTGAGCTGGTAGCGCAGCGTGGCCTCCACGTCGCCGAGTCCGCTGCCGCTCGAATTGAACACGTTGTCGACCGCCGTGCCGGTGAAGACTTCGCGGCTGACGGTATCGCTGCTCGAATGCACATACGGAATCTTGGCTTCGATTTCGAGCCGCTTGGTAAGGCCGTACCGGAACGCCAACGCACCGATGTACGTGGAGGTCTTGACCTGCCGCACATCCACCAGTCCGATCAGGATGGCCGGAATCACCGTGTAGCCGACCAGCGCCACGCGATCGCTCGATGAGTAGCCGTACTGGAAGCTCGGCTCCACGATGATCTTGCCGGCCGGCGTCAGCACACCCGGCTGGTCGAAGATCGGTGCGATTTCAGGCGGGCGCGTATCGCGTTCGGGCGGCTTGCCTACCGGTTCCTCGATGCCAGCGGCCGACTCGCCCGGCTGCGCGGCCTGGTCCTGCTGCATGCCATCAGGTGGCGCGGCCACCGGCGCCTGCTGCGCCTGTACACCCTGCTGCGCGGTATTGTTGATCTGCGTGGCGCTGGCGCCCGCTCCGGCCGCCGCTGCGTTGGTGGCCGTGTTGCCCGGCGTCACGCCGCTGCCCACGCCCTGCCCGCCACGCTTGCGCGACAGCGTATCGGCATTCACGGTACTGCGCAGTTCGCGGATCGTGGCCTGCTGTTCCGCCAGCGCACGCTTCATCTCTTCGAGCTGTCGGGCCTGCGCCGCCAGCTCCTTCTGCAAGGCCTCCAGCCTGGCCGCGGCGGGTGGCCCCGCATCCGGCAATGTCTGGGCCTGTGCCACGCTGCCAAGCAGCAACATCGTCGAGCATCCGGCATAGCGGATGCCCTGCAGCGAACGCTTCTTCATGACGTCTTCCTCCCCCGGGGACGGCGGGCATCCTGCAGGGCCCGCACCTGTTCGTTCACGACTACACGCGACTTACCTCATTGCTGCGGACCTTTGCAGGACGCTGTTCAACGCTGTGTTTGCCATCTGTGAGCGGAACGCCGCCAGGGTGTTCACGCTTGCGTTGAGCGTCATCAGGCTCTGGATGTTCTGGTTGTTGAGGTTATTCTGGATGACCGTGCCGGGCATGTTCGATATCGCACCTACATTCGCTACATTGCCAGCGCCGTTCTGGATCACGGTCAGCAATCCGTTGGTCACCACCGTTCCGGCCGCATTGGCCACGGCCTGCCGCGCCATGCCTGCGGCACCTGCTGCCATGCCCGCCGCGCCGGTAGCCCCGGCGCTGGCGCTACTGCTGGCTGCCCCTGCCGCGCCCTGCGCCGTACTGGATGCGCCATTGGCCGATGCCGTAGCCGATTGCCCGGCCTGGCCAGCCGAGCCCTGCGCCGCCGCCGCGGCGGCCTGAGCCGACGCTACTGCCGCATTGGCCGCGTTGTTGGCCGCGCCAACCGCCACGGTGACTTGTCCCAGCGCCTGCGCGAGTTGCGTCGCCTGCGCCGCGGTGATGCTACTGATGTCGGGAATCGTGATGCTCGTGGAAACGGCCAGCGCACCATTGACGAACACGGCCCGGTCGATGCCGAACCCGATCTGCAATCCTCCCGCATCAAAACCGCCACGCGACTCTTCAAGCCGCGCCTGCGCGACCGGCTTCCACTTGGCCATATCCTTGCGTGCCGCGGCAACCGGCGCATCGGGAACGCTTACGGCCATGTTCATGGCGACCGCGAGCAGATCCTCGGAAGGGCGATGCTGGACCACGCTGGCCTTGTCGACCGGAACCACTCGCGCAGGCGCTTCGGCAACGGTTTTGACTGCAACGCGTTCGACCGGCGCGGGCTTGCTGACGGCAACCACCGCCACCGGAGGCAATTCGGCTACTGCTGAGACTGCGGGTACCACGGGTGCCGCGGGTGCTACGGCTGCTGCAGGCTGCGCCTCCACCAAGGTTGGCAGCTCCATGGCAACGGGTGCCATGGCCATGTCGATTGCGGTCGGGATCGCCACGCCGGCGCTTTCAATGGCTTCGGCGGTTTCTGTGGTCTCGCTGGCCAGTGCCTCTGTGCTGGCGTGCGCGTTGCCCGCGCACGCCAGGCCCGCACCCAGCAGCACCGCGGCGGTCGCTTGACCGGCGGTGCGCCTCGGCGCGGATGAAACGGTTGTCTGGACCATGATGTTCCTCAGATCAGAAATCAGAGGCGCCATGCTTGGGCATGACGGTGAAGAACAGACTGTCTCGCGGTACTCCCATGGAATAAGGGCCCGTTGGCGCCACACGCCAGTCCGAGGCCAGGTTGAAGCGCGCGCTTTCCGTGCGGTTGTGGATCACGAACAGCAGGCTGCTGTCCCAGATCTTCTCGAAATGTTCGCGCTCGAGTGCGCGCGTGCCGCGGGCCGGGTCGCCAATCAGGACACGATTGCCGCTGACGCCCTTGACCACGACGAAATGGTGATAGCCGTTCTCGACGATCAGCACGATTGCCGGGATCTTCGCTTCCTCGAGCTTCGACAGCGGCAATTCGTAGCCGTCGGCCTGGAAGCCGCGCGATTCCAGGAATCGCTTCATGTCGAGCAGCGAAAAGCCTTCGGCGCGGATCTTTTCCTGGTCGCCGTTGACGTACATGTTTGCGAATACCGTCTGCTCGGTGGTCGGAACGTTGTACTGGAAGGTCAGTAACGTCGCCACCGCCGCCGATCCGCAACTGAAGTCGTACTGTTGCCGGATCGTCGTGCGAAAGCGCGCCTCGCGCAGGCTCGTGACGGGCACGTAATACGAGTTGCCCTGGTCACCAGGGACACGGATCGTGTCGGCACGAACCTCGGCGGTGCCAGTCAGCACCGTGGCCACGCAGGCGGCCGCCAACAGCAGGCTGCGCATGATCATTTGAACTGGACGTTGAGGATGGTCGCGTTCTGTATCAAGACGTTGTTGCCCGAGTTCTGGATTACGGTCGGCAATCCCGAAGCGTTCGAGAAGGCCCCGTCCGAAACGATATTGCTGCCAGACAACGTATTGATGGCCGCGTTATCGGCAACCGTGCCATGCAACCGCATGTCGTTGACGACCAGTTCGGCTCCGCCACGCACGTCATCGAGACGGTTGGTCGCAACCGCTTTTGCCGCCGTGCCGAAAATGTTCAGTTTTGGACCGCTGTCCGGCGTTGCCGCCGAAGCGCTGCCCGTGGGTGTACCCGTTTCGCTAGTTATCACCGCGGCGGCCGTGGCGGATGCCTCGGTGCTTGGCGGCCCCGCAATGGCCTGCATGAACGGCCAGGCCAGGATCGCTGTCGACAATGCCACGACAGCTGGGCGATGCGATCGCATGGTGCGTCTCCCCTCGTGCTCCATGATGCGGCTCCCATCCGGGCCGCAACGTCGGACCTGCAGGTGTCTGGCAAGGCAGGGCCCGCGACACGCCGGGTGCCGACGCGCGCTGCCTTGCCAGATTCAACCTCGATGCAGCTGTTCCGCTCCGTGCGGAGCGGAACATTCACACCGACTTACTTGCCGACAGCCATGTTGGCCTGCACGTTGACACTTTGTTGCACCAGCGAAGACAAACCGCTGTTCTGGTTGGCGATCATGATGCCTGCGGCGGACTGGCCGACACTGGTCATCGTGTTGGACATGTTGAAGGTACCGGCATCGACGTAGTTGGTACCGCCAGCACCGCCAGCGCCGCCTACTGCACCATTGCCAGTGCCACCCGTGCCGCCCGTGCCTTGGCCGCCTACTGCACCTGCACCACCAGTACCGGACGCCGCGCCCACTGCTCCGGCGCCAGCCGTAGCACTGCCGTTGGATGCCGTGGTGGTCGAGCTGCCATTGGTGGCTGAACCGCCCGCACCGCCAGCACCAGCTACGCTGGTTTGCGCGCCGCCTGCGCCGCCGGTACCTGTACCAGCACCGCCAGTGGATGCCCCAGCCGTTGCCGTGCCAGCGCCGCCAGCACCACCAGTACCCGAACCTGCACCGGCCGTGGCCGTTGCCGTGCCGGATGCGCCTGCACCGCCGGCGCCGCCAGTTGCAGTGCCTGCACCGCCTACGCCAGTACCCGAGCCCGTGCCCGTGCCGCTGCCAGCCCCACCGGCGCCAGCCGTGGCTGTGCCTGTGCCGCCGTTACCTGGACCGCGTTCATTGGACGAGTTCGACGAGCTGCTGCTGCCGCCAGCGCCAAGGCCGCCGCCGAGGCCGGCGCCCAATGCGCTGCCACCGCTGCCACGGGCATAGCCGCCATCGCCACCAGAGCCGCCACGTGCGCCTGAAGCCGAGCTGCCGCCAGCACCCAGTGCCGAACCGCCGCGGCCGCCAGCGCCAAGGCTTGCGGACAATGCGCTGCCGCCACTGCCACGACCATTGCCGCCGTCGCCGCCATAGCCCGAAGCACTACCGCCACGACCGCCATTGCCGGCTTGTGCGCCGTCGTTGTAGGCCGAACCGGAAGTGGCGCTGCCGTTGGTGGCCGAGCCGCCATTGCCGCCATTGCCGCCATTGCCGCTGTTGCCGCCGTTGCCGCCATTGCCACCGCTGCCGCCGGTGCCATTGCCACCATAGCCATTGCCGCCCGCGCCGCCATTTGCGCCATTGGCGTTGCCGTTGTTCACGGCATAGTTGCCGATGTTATGGATGGCGTTGCCCGACACCGTGCCGCTGAGCTTGCTGACAGCGATTGCCCGGCTGCTGTTGAACGAGTTGGTGAAGTTCGCGGTAGCAGTGCTGCCATTGGCTGCCGCTGCGTTACCGTACCCGCTCATGTCCTGGTCGGTATGGTTCCTGGAGTTGGTGTTGGTGGACGTCCGCGTCGACGTCTTGGTCGACGTCAGTGTTGCGGTCTTGGTGGAGGAGTAGTAGCTGTTGTCCTGGTAGGCCTTTGAATTTTCGTTCGCGGAAGCCCCTGACCCTTGAGTTGACGTTGCCGTCGCGGTATTGCTGTTATTGCCGTTACCCTCATTTGTATTGGTCGGGTTCGCCATTGCCTGGCCAGCGAAGCCCAGGGCAATGCCTACTGCCGACGCGACTAATGTCTTTTTCATACGAAGCTCCCAGGAAGTTTGTACTGCGGCTCAGCCTCCGGCAGGCGCTCTCGAGAACATCGGCTGGAGGTTCGGGTCCGACACGAATGCCAGACCAGCCTCCCCTCGCGCATATTCGGTGCCAGCACTCGCGTGCCCGGATGTAATCCGTTGAAATACAAAGGCTCGCGGGGTAAAACGCAGGAACTTTTTCGGGGAAACGATGCCCTTGCCTGGCCTCCAGCCTGTGCTTGGCAGTAGACATGTCACAGGGCTGTGACACGGGTTGCGGCCGGTTGTCGGACGCGGTTGGCAGGGGCCCCGAAAAAGGGCCTGCATTCAATGAGTTAGCGCACACCCCCGAAATAACCCGCAGCGCGACGCGACGTAACGGGCATGAAACACGGCAATTGCGGTGATCCGTATGCCGCTCAAGGCGTGCCGTTCCACCGCGCGGGCAGAATGTCTGGACAATGATTCCGCCAGACCAATGTCTGCTGGCCGCCGACTGGCACGCGTAGTACCGTGCACGACGGGAATCGCACGAATTTCGCCGGGTTTCTTGCGAAACTCGCGTCGCCGACGCCTGTCGGCAACAAATGCGCCGTTACACAGTGCCTGAGGCGCCGCCAACGTGTTTCATGCTAGGCTCTATGTCTGATTTACAGTACATTAGTCGCATCAAGGACTTGTTAGCGCATTCGCTAGGGAAACCATGAGTGAAGCCGTCGTTCCCCTGTATCACCAGATTTACGTGGTGCTCCGCCAGCAAATCGTGGAAGGCCGCTTTGGCCAGGGCCCGTTGCCTGGCGAAATTGACCTCGCCAAACAGTTTCATGCATCGCGCGTGACGATGCGGCGGGTGTTCGACCGTCTCGTGCAGGAAGGCCTGGTGCGCCGTCATCGTGGCCTGGGTACCTTCGTGAACCCGCACCCGGTCAAGCCGCAATCGAGTGAAGAGCGTGCCACCAGCCTGCTCGGCACCATCATCGACATGGGCGAGAAGACCTCGGTCAAGGTCATCTCCATCGACGAGGTGCACGCCACCCCGGACGTGGCGGAGTCCTTGCAGATCCAGGTTGGCGACCCCGTCATCAAGATCGTGCGCGTGCGTCACTACAAGAGCCGCCCGCTGTCCCATATCACTGTGTATCTGCCCGCCGACCTCGGTCGTCACCTGGCGCGCAAGGATCTGGAGAACACCCCGATGCTGCGCCTGCTGGAAGGTGCCGGGGTGGAACTGGGCCGCGCTTCGCAGGTATTGACGGCACGCCTGGCCGACGTGGTGGTAGCGCCGCTGCTGGACGTTCCCGTGGGTGGCGCGCTGCTGGCGGTACGCCGCGTGGTACTCGACAAGGCCGGACGCCCCGTGCAACTGCTGATGGGCCAGTACCGTCCGGACCGTTACGAATATCGCATGGAGTTGTCGCCCATGGGCGGCGGCGACAGTGCGAACGTGTGGGTGGAGAACGAAACCCGCACCGGTTTGCGCGACTAGGCATTGACGTGGGGGTCTACCCCACGTGCTACGACTTTTCCGTGCCGGGGATTCCGGGCCATACTGCGCACTCCTGATCACACCATCTAGGAGCTTTTCATGCCAGTCGTTCGCCCGGGCGCGTTCCAGGCCGCCCGCCCCGCCTGCTCGTCGTCCGGTTCCAGGCGCCGCGCGTTCAGCGCTGCGCTGCTATCCCTGGCAGCACTGCTGGCCGCGCCGGCCGCGCAGGCCGCCATTGCCGGCGGCAAGCCGATCCGCATCCTGGTCGGTGCGCCGGCCGGTGGCACCACGGACACGTTGGCGCGCACCATCGCCCAGGAAATGTCCCAGACGCTGGACCAGCCGGTAGTGGTCGAGAACCGACCCGGCGCCGGCGGCAACATCGCCGCGGACATGGTGGCAAAGAGTGCCGCCGATGGCAGCACGCTGCTGATGAGTTTCACCAGCCATACGATCAACGCCACGCTCTACAAGAAGCTGCCGTTCGATCCGATCCAGGATTTCACGCCGATCACGCTCGTGGCTACCGTGCCTAGCGTGCTCGTGGCCACGCCGAAACTGCCCGCCAACAATATTCCCGAGCTGATCCGGCTGGCCCGCTCCGAGCCGGGCAAGCTCAATTTCGGCATTGGCTCGGTCGGTTCGTCGGTGCATCTGGCCGGCGACATGTTCAAGATGATGACGGGCACCTACATCGTCAATATTCCGTACAAGGGCACGACCCCGGCCATTACGGACCTGCTGGCTGGCCAGGTGGACCTGATGTTCGCCAGCACCATCAACGTGGCGCAGCACGTGAAGGCCGGCAAGCTCAAGGTGCTCGGCGTGACCAGCCCGGCGCCATTGCCACAGTTTCCCGGCGCGCAGCCGATTGGCGCCACCGTGAAGGGCTTTGAATCAAGCGCGTGGTTCGGGCTGTTCGGTCCCGCCAGCCTGCCGCCCGAGGTCACGCAGGCGCTTTACCAGGCGGCGCGGCATGGGCTGGAACAACCGGCCGTGCGAAAACGGCTGGAGAACGATGGCGCTCAACCCAGCGCAATGCCACCCGAAGCGTTTGCCAACTTCGTGAAACAGGACGTCAAGCGCTGGGCCACCGTGGTCAAGTACTCTGGAGCCCAGCCGGAATGACCCTTTCCAGCGCCAGGGGTGTCGACCCAGTGCAATTGCCCGCCACGCTCGCGCAAAAGCTCGTCGCGCGCGCGGCCGGCGTGGCGCACGTCACGCCGGGCAGCATCGTGATGTGCAAGGTCGACCTCGCCATGTCGCACGATTCCAGTGGCCCGCGCCGTGTGGCGCCGCTGTTGCGCGAATTGGGCGCGCCGGTATGGGACCCGGCCCGCTTCGTGGTAGTTACCGATCACTTCGTGCCAGCGACGGATCCAGATGCGGAAGCCATCGTACGCTTTACGCGCGACTGGGTGCGCGACGCGGGCATTCCCAACCTCATCGACAACGAGGGCATCTGCCACGTGGTGCTGCCTGAGCGTGGCTTCGTGCTGCCCGGCCGCTTTATCGTGGGTGGGGATAGCCACAGCCCCACGGGCGGCGCCTTCGGCGCGTACATGTTTGGCGTGGGTGCCACCGAGATGGCCGGCGTACTGGTGACTGGCGAAATCTGGCTGCGCGTGCCGCAGACCATCCGCATCGACTGGCGTGGCACGCTCGGCACCGGGGTCTGTGCCAAGGACATCATGCTGTTCCTGTGCGCGACCCTGGGCTTGGCCGGCGGCCGCTACGAAGCCATCGAATTCACCGGCACGGCCGTGTCGGCCCTGCCGATGCAGGAGCGCATGACACTGACGAACATGTGCACCGAGCTCGGCGCGCAGACCGGATTGATCGCGCCCGATGCCACGACCATGGCATGGCTCGCGCAAGCCGGCGTCGATACGGCCACGCTGGCGGCCATCGATCCGCGTCATTGGCGCAGCGATGCCGATGCTCCGGTATTGGCCGCCCACTGCTTCGACGCTGCCACGCTGGTACCGCAAGTGGCAGCGCCTCACTCTCCAGCCAACAGCGCGCCGGTCACCCAGGCCGCGGGCGAGCGAATCGACATTGCGTATATCGGCGCGTGCACGGGCGCCAAGCTCGAAGACCTGCGCATGGCCGCAAGCGTGCTGCGCGGGCGCAAGGTGGCAGCTGGCGTGTCGCTGCAGGTTGCACCGGCATCCGTGCGGGACCAGCAGCAGGCCGCGCGCGAGGGCACGCTCGGCGTACTGACCGATGCCGGCGCGCAATTGCTGCCGAATGCCTGCAATGCGTGCGCGGGCTATGGCGCAAGCCGCTTTCCAGCAGGCAGCCGGGCCATTGCCTCGACCGCGCGCAACTTCTCTGGCCGCATGGGCGATGCCGGCAGCGCGGTCTGGCTGGCCTCGCCGCTGACCGTGGCAGCCACGGCCGTAACCGGCCAGATCACCGATCCGCGCGCACTGCTCGCATGACTCCTGCCCCCGATTTCTCCCGCCCCCCCGCCGGCCGTATCTGGCGCTTCGGCAACAATGTCGATACCGACGCCATGGCGCCCGGCATATATATGAAAGCCGGACTCGACGAACTGTCCCGTCACTGCCTGGAAAACCTGCGCGCCGAGTTTCCGATCGCGGTTCGCCCCGGCGACATCGTAGTGGCCGGCAGCAATTTCGGGATGGGTTCTTCGCGCGAACAGGCCGCGCAGGCGCTGCGCCATCTGGGCGTGAGCGCCGTGCTGGCGCAGTCGTTTGCAGGCCTGTTCTACCGCAACGCCATCAATATTGGCTTGCCGGTGCTGGTATGCACGCATGCCGATGCACTGGCCGATGGCGCGCGCGCCATCTTCGATCTGGATGGCGCACACGTGCGGCTTGACGACGGATCACGCGTGGCGTGCGAACCCGTGCCCGATTTCCTGCGCGAGCTGCTGCATGCGGGCGGGCTGGTCCCGCATCTGAAAACGCGCCTCAGTGCGCGAACGGACCATCCCTGAGCGGGGCGTCGCCGCGCGGCCAGGCGGCCCGGTGCGGCAACACCGACGCGCAACCGGCGTCGCGTAGCAGTGCCATGGCCTCGTCGTCAGTGGTCTGCGTGAAATCCAGATAGAAAGACCCCACCGCGCCAAAGCTGGCCGGTATGTTCAGGCACACCACCTGATCGGCCACGGCACGCAACGTATCAAGCCCTTCCGACGAGCCGACCGGGACGGCTGCCACGACCTGCGCCGCCTTGGCCATGCGCGCGGCGTCGAGTGCGGCGCGCATGGTCGCGCCGGTGGCCACGCCATCGTCGACCACGATCACGCAGCGGTCCGCCATTGCCGCCACCGGACGCCCCTGGCGATAGCGCTGCTGGCGGCGGCAGATTTCGCCCAGCTGCCGGCCTCGCTCGGCGTCGAACGCACCCGATTCTTCCGCGCGTCGCGCCCAGGGGTCGTCATTGATGACGGTGTGCGGGCCACGCCCGCTGGCATCTCCCTCGACCACGGCTCCGAGCGCCAGCTCTGGGTAGCCTGGCGCGCCGATCTTGCGAACCAGCAGGATGTCCAGCGTGCCGTCGATGGCCAGGGCGACCTCATGGGCAACGGGCACGCCGCCACGCGGCAAGGCCAGCACCAGCGCCGGGTCGCCATCGGGTGCGCGCGCGAATCCAAGTTCGGCCAGCCGGCGGCCAAGATACTGGCCGGCCTCGCGGCGGTCGGCAAAACAGGGCGGCAGGCTCATGGCAAGCTCCCGCAGATAGCGTGGAAGTGAAGAACCGCTTTCAGGGAATTGTCCCCAGAGCCAACTATAGTCCTGCGCCAACCTCACGGTGACGCTTTATTGATGCGATGTTGCGCGGTGGTTGCGGTCGTCGCGGGAGAGGGCGGCGCGGTAGCGCATCGCAGCCCGATTGGGCGGCCATTGTGGCCGATGCGCCGCAGTGCAGCATGCTGGTGCGACCCTGTTGGGCCCCTATCACGCCGATAGTTTTCGACGATTGATCCCCGATCTGGAACAGTCTTTTCAGCGTGGCCAGGCTGATCCCGGGCGTCCGGTTGCGTAGGATTGCTGCATGGCCGCAATCGCGCAGCCAGCGACATCCGAGTAACGCGGCGCCCACGAGGCCCGCCCTTGAACAGTGAGTGTTACCGTGAATCCCCAGCACATTTCCCGCACCGACGACGTGGCCGACCAACCCGAAGCCGATCTCGATATTCCGTTTGGCTCGCTCGATGCAGCCGCCATGGTCGAACTGCCCTACACGTTCCGCCAGGCCGGCACGTGCACGCGCTTCTATCAGGAATACTTCGGCTGAGATTGGGCCGGCGCCCATCGGCAAGAAGATGTCCAGGGTAGCCCGCCTGCCTGGCGAGGCTACCCTGGCGCCCTCAGTGCTTCAGTACGTCTTTCAGTACGTCTTGTAGGGCAAGAACTTTCCAGACATCTCGATCCGCACCCGATCGCCGTTCGGATCAGCCTCGCGCTGCAGATCCATGCGGAAGTCGATGGCACTCATGATGCCGTCGCCAAACTCTTCGTGGATCAGCGCCTTGAACGTCGATCCATATACGCTGACCAGTTCGTAGAACCGGTAGATCAGAGGGTCAGTGGGTACTTGCGTTGGCAGCGAGCCTTTGTAAGGCACGGTCCGCAGCCATGGCTCGGCCTCGGCGGGCAAATCGAAGATTTCCATGACGGCCCGCGCACCGGCCTCGTCGAACGTCATCTGGCCCAGGCACGCAGCGGTTGTCCATTCCTTGCTCTTGCCTACCCGTTCAGCCACCTGCGCCCACGAGATGCCGCGTTTTACCTTGGCCTCGATGATCAGGTCAGTCACATCACTGCGGTTCATGTTCAGTCTCTCCGTTGTCGTGGATGAACCCGGAGAGGACGAACGCGCCAGCGCCATCACCCTGTGCTAGGGCGACTGGGTACGCTCCATCACCGCGACCGCGTCAACGGCGCCGTCTTCGAACCGCGCGCGTGCAAACTGGGGCACGGTGAGCGGACTCAAGCCTTCAAGCGCCTGCAGTACCAGTACGATGAACATGACCGGCATGACGTCCTCCCTCGGGAATACGGCAAACAGACTGGCGCAAGCTTCATGCCACCGGATTGGCACGTATTGCCCGACGCCATGACGCATTGTGGGGCGCGTTTGCAGCCGCGCCCGCCCAGCCGGACCGTCTCGCGCACCGCCGCGGGGAAGCGGGCAACCGAGCCGGCGGATTGCGCTGACGAAACGCCCGACATGATCGAAGCGTACCCGTTTCTGCGCACAACGTGGCGAATGCGCTTACGGATGACAGCGCCTGCGAAACCCGAGCGGCCGGCTCGACGTGCCCAAATCTTTGCAGCACTCATTTCCGATGTAACGCCACATTACCAGCGGCTGACGCGTCAGACATCTTTTCGACGGCTGCGTCACATTCCATCAAACCCTTGTGGCACAAGGCCTGGCGGGTTGCGCAGAGGGTGCCGCGCGGGCTCGCCAATGGCAATTTCGATGTGAAACAGGCTTACAAGTGCAACCGCGCCAGTGCGGGACGCGCCGCTAGAGTGAAGCCGTGTTCAACGCGAACCGGATACGGAGTCCCCATGAAACGCGCAATCACCCTGGCCATCCTGCTGACCGCCACCAGCGCCCTGCTTTCAGCGTGCATCGTGGTGCCGCCTCGTGGCCCGCACTACCACTACTACAACGGCGGCCGCTACTGAGTTTCACGCTCCATAAACCGACGACCATCCGGCCACCCCGGAACAAGGAGAACCTGAACATGAAACGCCAAATCCTGCTTGCTACCGCCATTCTCGCCACGGGTGGCATCTTCGGTCTGCTGTCGCCTGCCGCGCAAGCCCACGGCTACTACAAGAGCCCGCCGCCCCCGCCCCACCATGAGGTACGTCCGGGGCCGCGCCCAGGACAGGTCTGGGTGCCGGGTCACTATGACCGCGTACACGGCAACTACGCATGGCGCGGCGGCTACTACCAGGCCGCACGTCCTGGCTACCGCTACGTACCCGATCGCTGGGAGCGCGGACCCAACGGCTGGTACCAGCGTCCCGGGCACTGGGGGCGTTGATCGATGACCGGTGCCTGACGCACCGGCGATGGCTGAAGCGGGCCGGAACCATGGGCATGTGGTTCCGGCCCGCAGCTGTATCAGAAGCCATATAAAGAGGCGCGTCGGGATCGGCAAGGCCTCAACCCTGGTTGGTTGCAGGTCGTGCGGCCGCAACGGTACAACCGGTTTTTCTTTCCTGCCAAGGCACGAGTTGCATCTCATCCTTTTGCACTAGTCCGCCAGACTCCCCACGAAAGTCGACCCCATAAATACTGACATCCGGAATATTTTCAGGGAGTTTCAGTAATGCGTCACCACACACGATTTTCGTTAATGCCACACCCCCCAAGCGGGTGAGTTTTTGATATTCGTGCAGCCATTTTCATTCGAATCGGTTGCACGCATGAAACACATCTAAAAGTGGCTGTAACAGCCGTGAAACCGCGTGGCAGGTTGATGCAAATGGCGTTTTGAATACTTCTCCAGCCAAATGCACGAGACTGGCAATGGATTATGAGTTGATTCGCATTACAACCCCGCCTGAGCCACATCCCGGCTGCTTGCATTCGTTCCAACCAGCCCATAAGATGAATTTAAGTTTCGATTTAGGAGCGAAATTTTTTCGGGTTAGGGTACGGGTCATACTTCCGGTCGCGCGGACAAGCCTTCTTACAACTGGGCATCGACTGACACGGAAGCACGGGGTTACAGCTGAATGCGCGGCACCTTCCAAGGGTGTTCGCCCTGGTCAGTAGTGCACTCCCCGCACGCAAAGCGTCCCGCATCTCACCCATAAACGGGGAGTCAAGAAGAATGAACGCCTTGCTGATCGAGGAGCATCCGCTGCTCCGGCTCGGGCTGCTGCAGATGCTCGAAACCATCCAGGAATCCGGTCACGTGCTGGCGCTGGCGCCGGCCGACATCAATCGCCTGGAGACGCCGCACCGAAACGCCGACCTGCTGGTCTTTGGCATGCCCGCCGACCAGACCGCTGGCTGGGAACAACTGGAACAGGCACGCGAGCGGCTGGCGCCGCAGCGTATCCTGGTGCTGGCCGACGCACTGCCGCTGCATGTACCCTCGCCCGATGCCGCACGCGGCATCTGCGGGTGCCTGCCCAAGTCGGCCTCGCTGGCCGTCATCGAGGCTGCCATTCGCCTGGCCATCTCGAGCGTGCAAGGCCTGATGTTTGCCGGCGAAGCCGTGGCGACGCCCGTGGCATCACGCTCCGCCATGCCTGCGGCCACATCGCTGGCATCGGCTGCGCCGCTGCCGCTTTCACCGACCATGCCGCAAGATCCGTCGTCTGCGGCGGCATGCGCCAGTGCCATGCGTGCGGCCGTCGCGGTGCGCGATCTCACCAGCCTGCGTCCGGGCCAGCCGATCGCTTCGTCGACAGCCGTGCCGCCACCCGCCATGGCCATCACCGAGCAGGAGCCGAGCTACGACGAAGCCGAAATGCTCAAGATCACGCCGCGCCAATATGAAGTACTGGTGCTGCTGGCCCGCGGCTATCCGATCAAGACCGTCAGCCGCATGCTCAATATCTCGGTGGCAACCGTGAAGAGCCATGCCTGCACGCTCTACCAGCGGCTCAAGGTGCGCAACAAGGGCGAGGCCGTCTACGCGGCACTACAACGCGGCGCCACGCTGGAATGGGTCAGCGGCGATGAGCGCGTGGCACGTGAGAGCGGCACGCATGCGCTGCGCCAGCGCCGCGACGACTCTTCCTACGAAGCAGGCATGCCAGTCTGAGCGGCATTGCCGCACCTGATCCGGCCTGCCAACGGGCGCCACCTTCGGGCAGGCGCCCGTTTTCACATTTGCGCACAACGTCCTCCCTCTGCAGGTGCCGACTATGTGGGCTACCAGACAGTGACCCAATTGGGCCAACCATAGAGTGGTGCACATCGGTAACCAACATGGGATGGTCATGGGCGCACACGATCTGGACAAACTCGGACGCGATACGGCTGATGGGGCGGCACCGCGCGGACGCAATGGCACGCGACGTGCGCTGATCACTGGCATCACGGGCCAGGATGGTTCCTACCTTACCGAGTTCCTGCTTGCGAAGGGCTACGAGGTACACGGTATCAAGCGGCGCAGCTCGCTGTTCAATACCGAGCGTATCGACCACCTTTACCAGGACCCTCAGGCTGAAAGCCGCAAGCTGATCCTGCATCACGGCGACATGACCGACACCTCCAGCCTGGTGCGGGTGGTGCAGCACGCCCAGCCCGACGAAGTCTACAACCTCGCGGCGCAGAGTCACGTGCAGGTATCGTTCGAGGAACCCGAGTACACGGCCAATACCGATGCGCTGGGCACGCTGCGACTGCTTGAAGCCCTGCGCATCCTGGGAATAGAAAAGGACACGCGCTTCTACCAGGCGTCGACCTCCGAGCTCTACGGGCTGGTGCAGGAAATTCCGCAGAAGGAAACCACGCCGTTCTATCCGCGCAGCCCCTACGCTGCCGCCAAGCTTTATGCGTACTGGATCACGGTGAACTACCGCGAAGCCTATGGCATGTATGCGTGCAACGGCATCCTGTTCAACCACGAAAGCCCGGTGCGCGGCGAAACCTTCGTCACGCGCAAGATTACGCGCGCCATTGCACGCGTTGCGCTGGGGCTGCAGGACACGCTGTACCTGGGCAACCTGTCCGCGTTGCGCGATTGGGGCCACGCGCGCGACTATGTCGAGATGCAATGGCTGATGCTGCAGCAGGGCGCGCCGGAAGACTTCGTGATTGCCACCGGCGAGCAGCACAGCGTGCGTGAATTCGTGGCCTGCGCCGCCGAGCGGCTAGGCATTACGGTGACATTCGAGGGCACTGGCGTGGACGAAGTCGGCGTCATCTCGGACATCCGCCGCGAAGGCCGGCAACTGTCGTCGCGTTGCAAGGTTGGCGACGTGATCGTGCGTGTGGACCCACGCTATTTCCGTCCGACCGAAGTTGAGACGTTGCTGGGCGATCCCACGCGCGCGCGCGAGAAGCTCGGCTGGACACCGCGCACCACGTTCAATGAGCTGGTGAATGAAATGATCGAGGCGGACTTCCTGTCAGCACGCCGCGATGCGCTGGTCAAGATGGCAGGCTTCCGGACCTATGACTACCATGAATAAGCCTATTCAACGAGTATTCGTGGCCGGCCATCGCGGCATGGTCGGCTCCGCCATCGCGCGTGCGCTGTCCAAGCGCGACGACGTGGAACTCGTCGTCCGCACGCATGCCGAACTCGATCTCACCGACCAGCAGGAAGTCCGCTACTTCTTCGCCACCGAAGGAATCTCGCAGGTCTATCTTGCAGCGGCGCGCGTGGGCGGCATCCACGCCAACGACACCTACCCCGCCGAGTTCATCCAGCAGAACCTGATGATCGCGGCCAACGTGATACACGAGGCCTGGCACAACGGCGTCAAGCGTTTGCTGTTCCTGGGGTCGAGCTGCATCTATCCGAAGTTCGCCGACCAGCCGATCAAGGAATCCGCGTTGCTCGGCGGCGAACTTGAACCCACCAACGCGCCCTACGCCATCGCCAAGATCGCGGGCATGATGCTGTGCGAGACCTACAACCGCCAGTACGATGTGGACTACCGGTCCGTGATGCCGACCAATCTCTACGGGCCCGGTGACAACTACCACCCCGAGAACAGCCATGTGATTCCGGCCCTGATCCGACGTTTCCACGAGGCCAAGCTTGCGGACGCGCCCGAGGTGACGATCTGGGGATCGGGAACGCCGATGCGCGAGTTCCTGTACTCCGACGACCTGGCCCGTGCATGCTTGCACGTCACGGGCCTGTCCCGCCAGTCATACCGGACACACACGGGCAAGGCGGGCTTCCTGAACGTCGGTACCGGCGAGGAGGTCTCGATCCGCGAGCTGGCGCTTCAGATTGCGCAGGTGGTGGGCTATCAAGGCAACATCGTGTTCGACAGCACACGCCCCGACGGCACGCCGCGCAAGCGACTGGACTGCAGCGTCATCAGCGCAACCGGCTGGCAGCCGCTGGTCGCACTGGAATCGGGTCTTCAGCTTGCTTATCAGGATGCAATCGCGAGCGGGCGGCTTGCCGTTGGCACGCAACCCCACGCGCTGGAAACGCCCGCCTAGGAGAGCATCATGCATATGTCGCGCAATCTCGTGTGGGACATCGTGCTGACAGCGACACTGCTGCTGATCGTGGGCTACTGCCACGCGGTGTCGCATATCGATTCGCCGATGCTGCTGCTGTCCACCTTGATGCTGGCCGCCACGGTCATCGTTCACTGGTGGATCCACACGCGGGAGCGCGCGCCCTCGCTGGCCGATGCAGGCGTGCTGCTGTTCGAGATCCTGTTCCTCGTGGTGGCCCCCGCCGTGCAGCGCGCCTACTTCGACGGGCAAATGGTCAATACCGGCGAGCTCGACGAAAGCCGCGCGGTGGCCACCAACCTGCTGTGCATGCTGTTCGTCATGGTGTACGTTGGCACGCGATGCTATATGGCGCGGCGTGACCGGTACCGGGCCCTGCGGCCACGCAGGCCCGGCCCTCCGCATCCGCTGAAGCTGAACGTACCACGCGCATTCGTGATGCTCGGCGTCGCGACCGTGGCCGCCTTGCTGTCATGGCAATCGGTCGACCTGCGCGCCCAGTCGGAAATCATCGACGCGACCCCGCAATACCTGCTGCAGCAGAAGTTCCTGTGCTTCCTGCCGGTGCCGATGCTGCTGATGCTGCTGAACGTGAAAGGACGCAACCTGTTGCGCCAGCCATTCTGGTTGATGGTTGCGGTGTTCCTGCTGCTCTGCGTCTTCGTCTCGCAGAATCCGCTGATCGAAAAGCGTAACGCAATCGGGCCGGTCTACCTGAGCCTGCTGCTGATGATGGTGCCCTGGTTCTCCCGCACGTCACGCCGGCAGGTGTCGACGCTGCTGTTGCTGATGGGCGTCTTCTTTCCGCTGCTATCCGTTTTCACGCACGCCGACATGTCTTCCTGGCATCCGTCGGACGTGCTCGATCCCTGGCTCTATTTCTCGCACTTCCTGGACCTGCACTACGATGCCTGGGCCAATATCAGCACGGTCCTGGAAATGGTCAACCGTGACGGCCTGCACTATGGCGAGCAACTGCTGGGAAGCCTGCTGTTCTTTGTGCCCCACACGCTGTGGGAATCCAAGCCACACGCTACCGGGATCGACATCGGCCAGTTCCTGATGGCGTACTACAAGCTTGATTTCGACAACCTGTCGGCGCCACTGATCGCGGAAGCCTTTATCGACTTCTTCGTATTCGGTGTAGTGGCCTACGCAGCAGCGCTGGCGTGCATCGTGCGCCTGCTCGACAAGCTTTGCCACGGCACTGGCGCGGTGGCAAAGCCCGCCGGAATCTACTTCTCGCTCTTCCTGATCTTCGCCCTGCGTGGGGCACTGATGATCGCCGTGGCCTACGGCAGCGGCGCCGCCATCGCATTCCTGACCATCGGCTGGTTTGTCGGCGGCCAGCGCGGCCACCGCGCAAAACGCACGCGCAACATCCAGCCGCTGCGCCCTACGCCGGTTCGCCCGGTGCTGTAATCACACGCGCAACTCTGAAAGTACCGTCACCCGCTGCTATGCGCTCCCCTCGCCCAGGAAATGGGAGAGGGGTGGGGGAGAGGGGTGGGGGAGAGGGCCGACGGTGCACGCTGAGACAGGTCGCAATTTGAACCTCATGCCCTCTCCCCCAGCCCCTCTCCCGCGCCGCGGGCGAGGGGAGACCACCAACGACATATCAAACGCTGATGGTTCGCTCTGTGGTGGTCTAATTTCCTCAGACAGGTCGATAGGTGGAAAATCACGATCG
>NZ_DBHKYV010000037.1:0-90388 GCF_057315035.1 Cupriavidus sp.
GGCCAGCGGCTCAAATTGCGACAGTCGGCAAGCAGAACCTCATGCCCTCTCCCCCAGCCCCTCTCCCGCGGCGCGGGAGAGGGGAGAAAAAAAGAGGGGAGCCAAAACCCTCAGAGTTTCAGCGCGCCATAGAGCATCACGCCAGCGATTGGTGTTGATACCAGCGCGATCACCGCGCTCTGTTTCATCGTGGCCTGCAGCATCATCGCAAAGCCCAGCGCAAATGCCAGGAAGCCGATGACCGAAGCCACCAGTGCAGAGATGCCGGTCACCGGGCCACCGGCGATTTTTGCCAGTGCAGTACTGATGATTGCGTTGAAGAAAACCGCCAGGGCGACGGCTTTGAGCGACTCACCGAGGGTCGGGTCGTTGCCGGTAACCATGCGAGCCACGATCTTGACCACGAAGCCGATCACCACGATCAGCAGCACCATGCCGATCGTCACCTTGAGCGGCAAGATAAAGGCCATGAACAGGAACGCGGCGATCAGCAGCAGGTAGACAATCATCTTCGGTCGACAGAGTGGAAGGCGGGGCACACGCTATCACGTGGCTGCCACGTCCGCAGCAGCGCCGAAGTGGGGTATGCAACCTGATGCCACATACCCCGGGGTCGGGGCTTTTTACATGCCCGGCGGCGGGTTCACCGGAATCTGGTTGCGCAGGCTCAGGTTCATCACGTTCCAGCCGCGGATGGCGGCGATCGTGTACAACATCTGCGCGATTTCCTCTTCGCTGAAGTGCTCACGCAGTTCGGGATATACGGCGTCGGTGTCGTCACGATGCGGCAGGGCGTTGACCGCTTCGGCCCAGGCCAGCGCGACGCGTTCGCGGGCGTCGAAGAACGGTGCCTCGCGCCAGCCGGCGATCGCGTTCAGGTGGCGCGGGTCGACGCCTTGCTTGATCAGGTCGCGCCAGTGCATGTCGATGCAAACCCCGCAGCCATTGATCTGGGATACGCGCAACTGGATCAGTTCCACCAGGCGCTCGCCAAGTGGCCCAGTCTTGCAGGCCTGGGACAGCGCAATCAGGGCCTTCTGGTTCGGCAGGGCCAGCTTGAAGAAGTTGAGACGTGCAGACATGATGTTCACCTTTCGTCAGGTTGATGGAGGCGGATGCGGCAATCTGCATCCGTTTGTCCATAAGACGAACCGGCGAACGCGGTTGTGACAGGATTTCAGAAATAATTTCGCATCAGAGCTTGCCCTCGATCGTCTTGCGTTCGCGCCACATCTCCTGCACGAACGGATCGGTGATGCCATACAGGCCGTGGCCCTTGCGCATGATCAGGTTGGTGGCCATCAGTTCATTGACCAATGGTTGCGCTTCTTCCACCTTCACCTCGCGGCCGATGGCCTTTGAGTACTCAGCGGCGGCCTCGGCCGAAAACAGCCCCCGTGCGTCGCCTGCGGCCGAGGCGATGCGGTCGAAGATCGCCGTGGCCAGGCCACCCAACTGCTCCAGTTTCATCAGTTCGATATCGGCGGCGGCCGAGCGCAGCGTATTGGCGATGACGGGTAGGTGCTCGTCAGGGTTGCTGCCCTGGGGTAGATGGAAATGCAGCTGGCGCAGCGCCTTGATCATTTCCTCGGGCCGGTTGCCCAGTGTCTGGAATGCCTGCACAGCCACCTCGAGCGTCGGCAAGGACGCGAAACCCTCCGCCGAAAGCCGGTCGAGCAGGTAGGACACATATTCCTTGTCCAATACCGGGTAGGCCACCGACGTGGCGCCTGTGAACGCCTGGTTGCGCCGCGCCGTGAGTTCGCCCACCAGTGCACGGTGCGAGCCGGTGCCTACGAACAGGAAGTGCCCGGGCGTGTCGGGGCGTGGGTTGATGGCATCGCGCGCGGCCTTGAGCGCCAGCAGCATCTGGTTGCCTTCGTCCGAGGTAATGGCGTGCTGGACCTCGTCGACGATCAGTACGACATCGGTCCGGGCCTGATCGACGACCTCGCCAAGTGCCTGCGCCAACGTCGCGCCGCCAGCTTCACCGAGGTTTTCAAGTTTGAAGCCGAACTTGAAGCCAAACGCGCCGACATCGGCACCCGCAAGACGTTTGAGCTTGCGCGCGGCCGAACTGGACGGCGACTCAAGATCCAGCAGTGCTTTCTTGACCGCGGCAAGTATCAGTGCGGCCGGACTACGCTGGGTGTCGCTCCACAGGTCCACGTAGATCACGATGGCGCCAAGTTCTTCCAGCGCGGGTATCAGGTCGTTGCGCAGAAACGTGGTCTTGCCGATGCGCCTCAAGCCGGACAGGAACAGGCCGGAACGCAAGCCCTCATCGAGCACGCCCGGGTACAGCAGCTGTCGGGCCATCTGCATGGCGAGTCTGGGGCGACTGAATAGGTAGCTCATGAGGCACTTAGTCTGAATCATTGAATTTCAATAATTATAGGCTTTCCATAATTACAAGTAAAACGGCTCCCCAGAACGCTTTGAAAGTTTACTTAGCGCCACTTTTGTGGCGTTTCCCGGACATTAACGTATCAAGGCTGGCACAATGCGTCACACATCGATTCCGGATCGAAGAGCCATGAACCTGTCGCCCGCCATCCCCATCCTGCGCATTTTTTCCGTCGACAAGGCCAGGGAGTTCTACGTCGATTTCCTTGGCTTCACGGTCGACTGGCAGCATCGATTCGGTGAAGACTTCCCGCTCTACATGCAGGTGTCGCGTTCGGGGTTGACCTTGCACCTTAGCGAACACCACGGCGACGCCACACCGGGCTCGGCCGTCTATGTGCGGATCGACGACGTCGATAGCCTGCAGCAAGAGCTGATCGCCAAGCAGTACACCTATGCAAAGCCCGGTGTCGTAGAGGAGGATTGGGCGCGCCAGGTACGCATTACCGATCCGTTCGGCAACCGCCTCTGCTTCTCGCAGGAAAAGGACTGACCGGCCAGCGCCACCTCATTCGGCGGGAATCAGCGACGGATTCCAGACCACTTCCCAGAGGTTGCCATCCGGATCCTGGAAGTAGCCCGCATAGCCGCCATAGAACGTGTCTTGCGCCGGCTTGACGAGCTTGCCGCCGGCCTGGGCGACTTGCGCCATCACCTGGTCTACCTCGGCCTTGCTGCCGACGTTATGGCCAACCGAAAAGCCCGTGGGGCAGGGCGTGCCGAGCGGTAGTCCGGTATCCCACGCGAGGTTGTCGCGTGCCCACAATGCCAGCTTCAGCCCCGCCTGCAGCTCGAAGAACGCGACCGCGCCGTGCTCGAACTCCTTGCCGATGATGCCTTGCGTGGGCAGGCCCAGACCGTCGCGATAGAACGCGACGGCGCGCTCGAGATCGGTGACGCCAAGCGTCAGGACGGAAATGCGCGCTTTCATGACAACTCCTGCAACGGATTGGCGGGGGCTGGTATCTCTGCCCGGGTGGGTTCGGCCACGCGCACGTCGTGCAGCAGGACCGTGGCCTTGGCTACGGCGCGCGACAGCCGCGCAACCTCGTTGAGATGCTCGAACATGTCGTTGGCCAGGCGAAAGTTCACGACGTCGTCGGCGGTGCGCAACGGCAACGCGGCCATGATGCCTTGCCTGGCGGATGCCGCAAGATTCTCGATATCGGCCTTGGCCGCCACCATGCGTGCCACGTCCTCGGCGTCGGGATGGACGATCCGGTCCACGGCCTGCCCGAAATACCCGAGCACCGCCGTGGCCAGCGCCCCGGTCTGCGGATTGCGCAGTCGGTCGAGGTCCGCGCCTTGTGCCATCCGGCGCTGGCTCAATGCCAACATGCTGGTGGTGGCCACCTCGCGAATGGCGTCGAGACCGGCGGCAATGCGCGTAAGGTCCACCAGTTGCCGGCTTTCGTCTTCGGAATGATCACCATCGGAAAGTTTGCCGATATAGCCGAGGATGGCCGTGTTCAGCTCGTCAGCCGCGCGGTCGTGCTCGGCCAGCGCAACAATGTCGTGCGCGGTGCCACGCATGGCCGTGGCCGCGCTACGCTGGACCAGTTCCTGCACCTGCTTGCCAAGGTTTGCCAGTTCCAGCTGCACACGTGCAATGCCCAGTGCCGGCATGTCGAGCAGCGCTTCGTCCAGAAAGCGTGGCACGCCGGGATCGTGCAAGACCTTGCGCGACGACGGCGCAATGCGTTGGGCAAGCCAGCCGATCGGACCCGTGAACCAGATCAGCAGCGCGGTGCTGACCACGCTGAAGATGGTATGGGCGTTGGCGGCCTGGCGCGGCGTTTCGGCGGCCAGGCGTGCGGCACCGGTCAACTCCGGTGCGCTTGGCGACAGCATCCGCACCACATCCGCGAATTGCGGAATGATGAAGGCGAAGAACAGCACGCCCAGCATATTGAACAGCAGGTGTACCACCCCGACCTGCGTGGCCTCGGCGTTCTTGCCGATGGCGGCCAGTAGCGCCGTGCCGCAGGTACCGACATTGGCGCCAAGGATCAGGGCAATGCCGGATTCCAGCGGGATCAGCCCCTGGCTGCCCAGGGCGATCACAATGGCCAGCGTGGCCGCCGAGCTTTGCACGATCGCCGTGAAGACCGCGCCAATCAGGATGCCGAGCAGCGGGTTGCGCATGTCCTGCATTACGGCGATAAACGGCTCGTAGTTGCGCAGGGGCCGGGTAGCGTTGCCCATGAACTCGATGCCAAGGAACAGCAGGCCAAGGCCCAGCAGCACGCTGCCCAGTTGCCGCAGCAGCTCCTTTTTCGAGAATCCGTGCAGCAGGAAACCAGCCGCGAGCAGGTAGGGAATGATCGCCGAGATATTGAAGGCGATGATCTGCGCGGTCAGCGTGGAGCCGATATTGGCACCCATGATCACCGGAATCGACTGCGCCAGCGTCATCAGTCCGGCCGAAACAAAGCCAACCAGCAGGACCGTGGTGATGGTCGAGGAATTGAGTAGTGCGGTGATGCCGGCGCCGGCCAGCACGCCCCGCAAGCGGCTGGCGGTCAGGGTGCCGAGCAGCGATTGCAAGCGGGTCCCGGCGATGGCCTTCAGCGCGCCGGTCATGCAATCGAGGCCATACAGGAACAAGGCCAGCCCGCCAACCAGCAGGCCAACGATTTCAGGCAGGTTCAAAGAGGCACCGGGCTGCATGGTTTGGCATTCAGGACCACGGGGCTGCCATTGTACGGCGTGTCCGTGCGCGCGCCTATGGCCGTGGCCGCTGGCGGCAACGGACTTCGGAACCTGCGGTGTGCTACAGCGGCATGCCGATCAGCATGAGCGTGGCAGTCGTACGCCCGACCCCGACCAGGCGGTGCAGGTACTGCTCCAACACCCGTCCGGCACGCGCCAATGAACCGTTGCCATGCAGTTCGCGCTTGAGTCGCCACCATACCCGCAGCGGCAGACGGACCGCGCGCGGTACCTCGTTGCGGCAGAAGGCAACCTTGCGCACGTAATGGTCCACCTCCCAGAGCCATGACGACCCGCACGGAAAATAGCCCACATCGCCAGCGTTGAGCGTATGGCTTGTGCCATGGCAGTCGGTGACCCGCACGCTGCCCTCCAGGATCACGACCACTTCATCGATGCTGTAGTGCCATTCGAACGTGCTGCGCGTGCAATCCCAGACCATGGTCCAGGCCAGGCCGTCCGCGGTGGTGGAGTGTTCGTTGCAGCGCGTCACGGGGGTGCCGCTGCGTATCCATGCCGGCTCGATCGGACATGGGCTATCGGGCCAGCCTTGAACAGGTTGGAATGTGCCGGACTGGCGCAGGTCATGCGGCGTATCGCCCATGGTGGACTTCTCCCGTCGATCCGTTGGCATGGCCGCATGTTTCCCGAATGTGACAGATGGCTATATGCGGAATCGCACAAAACGGACCCAAGCGGACCAAAGCGGACGGGCGGGAGGGCAAAAAAAGAACCCGCCTGACAGGGATGCAGGCGGGCTTGCAGGGGGAGGTTGAAAAGGACGGGTCAGGTCCTGAGAAGAATCGTAGAGTGCGGCACATCGCCCGGCTGTAGGTCTTTGTCTGATTTTGCATTTCTAGCATTTTGTGTGCAGCTTTGCTGTCAATATGCCTGCGGTGCATGACTGGCAGCGGGTTAATCCCAACCGGTCATCAATGGAGAAGGCTGGTGCTTCACTCCGGAAGCCGCTACGATGTGTCTTATGCAACCAGTTGCATAAAAAACTAAACCAAGGAGACCCGCATGGACGTTCAAGGCCTGATACCCGCCGCTCAGCAAACGCTGGACACCTGGCATCAATTGCTGGAGCGCAATGCCATGGAGGAGTTGGATCCGCTGCTGTCAGACCGGATCGTGTTCCGCTCGCCCGTGGCACATAGCCCGTATCCGGGGCGCGCGGCAATCAAGCTGGTGCTGAAGACCGTGAACACGGTCTTTCAGAATTTCACCTATCACCGCGTGTTTGCCACGGCAGACGGACAGGGCGTGGTGCTGGAGTTCAGTGCGGAGATCGATGGCAAGGCGTTGAAAGGCATCGACATGCTGCGCTTTGACGAGGCCGGCAAGATCGAGGAGTTCGAAGTCATGGTGCGGCCGATGTCCGGGCTGCATGCGCTGGCCGAGGCCATGGGCGCAAAGCTGGCTTCGCAGCAGGCCGTACTGAAGGGGGGAAAGTAAGATCGTTGGCCGCTAGGCGGGAGCACCTGCTACCGCGATACCGGCCGGGTTCAGTTCGAGAGTCACCACCCGTAGCGTGGCGTCGTCCGCGCAGATCGTGTCGGTGAAGCCGAGCCGATGGGCCAGCCCGCGCATCGCGGTGTTGGAGGCCAGCACATAGCCCTCCATCATATGAAAGCCGCCGGCGCGGGCTGCCTCGATCAGGGTTTGCATCAGCACCCGCGCTAGTCCCTGCGCATGCCAGCCGTCGAGCAGGGTCACGGCAAACTCGCAGGCATCGCGGCCCGCAATCGCGGTATAGCTGGCACCGCCGACCAGTTCGCCGGTCTTGTCGGGATTCGCCACCGCCACCAGCGTGCATTCGCGTCCGGGCTGCGGGTGCACGACATGGTCGAGCAGCGCTTCGGGCAGGTCCTTCATCATGGCCATGAAGCGCGTGTAGCGCGAATCGTCGGAAAGCAGCTGAAACGCGTCGAGCACGCCGGCCTTGTCGTCTGCGCGAATCTGGCGCAACAGTATTTGCTGTCCGTTGCGCAAGGTCACGCGCGCCGGGAGTTGGGGCATGGAGCAGGGCAGCGGGGCGGGGTCGGCAGGCATCGGCGGGGTCCGGTAGTCGGCGTGATGTCATGGTAGGCAAGCGCCGTGCATGCGCCAAGCCTCAAGCCGAGCAAAAAGTAGCCGTTAAGGCACTGCATCAAGATGATACCGGTGCTTGTATGGTTGCCATTTCCTCAGTGGGCTCGCAAAGCCTGATCGCGCAGCAGCAGACCGCAGCCAGCCAGGCTGCCACATCCGCCGCCTCGACCCCGGTCGCTCCAGTCGCCAGCACGGCATCGGCATCACCGTCGACGGTGGTTACGCTGGGCCAGTCGAGCGTATCGCCAACCTATTCCGCCGTCCAGACCGCCCCGACGCCGGTTTGGGAAAGCGCGCCGAACGACCTGGTTTCGCTGCGCATGGCAGGCAATATGTCGGCCTCGAAGTTGTCCGGCCGCTTTGGCGGCCTTGGCGCGACGCTGCTCGATCAGGTCAGGGATGGCGGCTCCAGTTTCTCGCAGGCGGTGATCCAGTTGGCGCCGGGGACCTCGGTCGATACGGTGTCCGCAACGGATTTCCATACGCAGGCCGCCAATGAGATCAAGCTGACTATCACCACGCGCGGCGGTGCCACGGTTGGCATCACGCTAGGCAGCGATGGCGATCGACTGGCCGTGAAACTGTCGGTCAGCGACGGCGAGCTCAGTGATACGGAACGGGCGGCAATCGGCAAGCTGGCGCAGTCGTTCCAGCAATCGATCGACGCGTTGAGTGAAGTGCCGCCACGGCTCGACATCTCCGGCCTGACGCAGTACGACAGCACCGCGCTGGCATCTGTGAAGTTGCAGGCCAGCGTTGCCGTCGGCAACAACCAGGTGCAGACCGTCGAATTCCAGGCCGACGACCAGCAACGCTCGGTCACGTCGACCGGTCCGACCGGCACGCTGAAACTGAGCGTCGACATGGCCAACGCGGCGATTTTTGGCACGCCCGCACAGCAGGCCAAGGCCGTCAGCAAGTATCTGCAGCAGTTTGACGACGCCAGGTCGCGAGGCCAGGGCGATGCCGCGCTGATGAGCATGTTCAAGGACGCGTTCAGTGCCTTGCACAGCCACTACAACACGGCCACCACGCAGCAGTCGCGCTTTACGCTCAGCAAGGGCGATCACGGCATGCTGACGGGGCTGGCCGATTTCTCGGCATCCGTCACCCAGACGCCCACCTCAAGCAATCCGTTGCGGACCGACGAAGTCGATTCATTCGCCTACAAGGTTTCGCAGGATACGCAGTTGCAGGGCCGCAGCCAGGCGGATCGCGCCGTGACACAGCAACAGCAGTCGAGCCTCGATGCGAGTTTCCATCGCGCGTTGTCCGCGGATGCAAAACTGTCCCTGACCGAAAGCAAGTATTCGCAGAGCTATTACTACGACCAGATCCACGACAGCGCCAGCAGCCAGAGCCAGTTCGCCTATCGCAAGGGCAAGCTGGTCAGCGCCACGTTGACGCAATCGGCCCAGCAGTCGCAACGCACCCAGAAGTACGTGATTGGCGAACTGGAGTCGGATACCACAACGCCCACGTCGCGCACCCGTACCGTCGACGTGCTGGCGCTGGTCAAGGCGGCCGAGAAGGACAGCCGCGACGGCTTGCGCGGCAATCAGCAGGTGCAGGAGAACGTCCTGGCCGGCATGGAGGACAAGGTCATGCTGGAGCCGCATACGTCAGCGCTGCTGGGCTGATCCTCCAGCCCTCTGGCGCATCCGGCCGGCTGGCAGGCAGCCCAGCAACACCTCGAAGGCTGGCCCGATGTCCTCTTCGGGCACCGACGCATAGCCAAGCAGCAATCCCTTCTGCACGGGTTTGCCAAGGTAGTAGCGCGAGAGCGGGCGTACCACGATACCCCTGGCGCGGGCTGCCGCGGTAATGGCCACGTCGTCCGCATCGTCGGGCAGGCGCAGCACAAGGTGCAGGCCGGCATTGCTGCCGTGCGTGTTCAGTGCCGAGGGGCCCAGGTAACGTTCGACCAGTGCGGCCAGCACCGCGCGCCGCCTGGCATAGAGCGGCCGCATGCGTCGAATATGCGCCGCGTAGTCGCCAGCCTGCATGAATTCCGCAAAGGTGGCCTGCGTCATCAGGTGGCCCGCGCGGTAGAGCTCGGCGTGGGCGGTCTGGAACGCGTCGGCCAACGGGCGCGGCAATACCAGATAGCCCATGCGCAAGCCGGGGTATAGCGTCTTGCTGAACGTGCCGATGTAGATCACCGGCGCGTCGGCTTCCATGCCTTGCAGCGACGGAATCGGCTGGCCCGAGAAACGGAACTCGCTGTCGTAGTCGTCTTCCACGATCCAGCTGCCGTTCTGCCGTGCAAATTCCAGCAGCGCACGCCGCCGCCTCAGGCTCATGACCGCCCCGAGCGGATACTGGTGCGAGGGCGTGACAAAGATAAAGCGCGGCGCAGGCTGGTCTCGGTCATTCTCCGATGTAGGAAGCGTCAAGCCCTCATCGTCCACTGGCATCGGCCTCATGCCGATATCGCTGACCTGCAGCACGCCGCGAATGCCCCAGTAACTCGGTTCTTCCACCCATGCCTGATCGCCGGGCGATCCCAGCAGCCGAACCACCAGGTCGATGGCCTGATGGATGCCTTCGGTGATCAGCACCTGTGCGGCATCGCAGCGCACCGAGCGTGCCACGCGCAGGTGCGCCGCCACGGCCTCACGCAAGGCGGGCAGGCCGCCCCCGTGGCTATAGCTGAGCCATTCCGGTTGCGGTTGTCGCCACAGCCGCGCCGAAATCTGGGCATAGCGCCGATGTGGAAACCGCCTGAGGTCAGGCACACCGGGCATGAATGCACCCCATTGCGTGGGCGATGCCGACGCGTTCGCCAACAGTTGCTGGCCTCTTGGCGAGATGCCCGGCATGGCGCGTGGCGCTGACTCGGTGACGGTCTCGGCAGTGGCGTTGAGATAGCTTTCCGGCGCCGTGTCGGCCACAAAGGTACCGCTGCCGGTACGCGCGCGCAGATAGCCTTCGGCCAGCAACTGCTCGTACGCAAACATCACCGTATTGCGCGACAACCCCAACTCGGCTGCCAGGTCACGCTGCGGCGGCAGCCGCGTGGCCGGCGCCAGGCTGCCATCGAGAATCGCGCCCCGGATACATGCGTAGAGCCCCCGGTTCAAGGGCTTGCCGAACGCGGCCAGGCCCTCGGGTCCCAGGCGCTGGAGCAACAGGTCACCGCAGATCGATTTCAATTGGCACCATTGGATTTATCAAAGTGGCGCTGGATTGTAGAGCCAAATCTGATGAAATGTGCAACATCGCTGTGCCATTGATTGCTCCACGACCATGAAAAATATCGAACTGAATCAACGCCGTGCCCTTGCCACACCACGCGGTGTCGGCGTGATGTGTGATTTCTATGCGGACCGTGCCGAGAACGCGACGCTGTGGGACGTGGAAGGCCGTGCCTACACCGACTTTGCCGCCGGCATCGCGGTGCTCAATACCGGGCACCGCCATCCACGCGTGATGCAGGCGGTGGCCGCGCAGCTCGAACGCTTTACGCACACCGCGTATCAGGTGGTGCCGTACCAGAGCTATGTGGCGCTGGCCGAGCGCATCAACGCACTGGTGCCAATCACGGGCCTGAACAAGACCGCGCTGTTCACGACGGGCGCCGAAGCCGTGGAAAACGCCATCAAGATCGCGCGTGCCCATACCGGCCGCGCCGGCGTGATCGCGTTTTCGGGTGCGTTTCATGGGCGCACGCTGCTCGGCATGGCGCTGACCGGCAAGGTGGTGCCGTATAAGGTGGGTTTTGGCCCGTTTCCGTCGGACATCTACCACGCGCCGTTCCCGAACCCATTGCACGGCATTACCACCGAGCAAGCGTTGCAGGCGCTGGACAACCTGTTCAGGTCCGATATCGATCCACAACGCGTAGCGGCGATCATCGTTGAACCCGTACAGGGCGAGGGCGGCTTCCTGCCCGCGCCAACGGAATTCATGCGAGGCCTGCGCGCGGTGTGCGACAAGCACGGCATCGTGCTGATTGCCGACGAAGTGCAAACCGGATTCGGCCGCACCGGCAAGCTGTTCGCGATGTCGCACCACGACGTGCAGCCCGACCTGATCACCATGGCCAAGAGCCTGGCTGGCGGCATGCCGCTGTCCGCCGTATCTGGCCGCGCAGAGATCATGGATGCCCCGCTGCCGGGCGGCCTCGGTGGTACCTATGCCGGCAACGCGCTGGCCGTGGCCGCCGCGCATGCGGTGATCGACACCATCGAAGCCGAGCAACTGTGCGAGCGCGCCGCCGCCCTGGGTGCGCAACTGCAGGAACACCTGAACCACCTGCGCAAGCAATGTCCGGCGCTGGCCGAGGTGCGCGGGCTCGGTTCGATGATTGCGGCCGAATTCTGCGATCCCGCCACCGGCGCACCCAGTGCCGATCACGCCAAACGCGTGCAGGAGCGCGCGCTGCAGGCCGGACTGCTGCTGTTGACATGCGGCAGCTACGGCAACGTGATCCGCTTCCTGTACCCGCTCACGATTCCGCAGGACCAGTTCGACGCAGCGCTGGCAACGCTGGCGCAGGCATTGACCGCATAGCCCAAACAAACGAGAACGCCGGGCACCTCGACGGTGCCCCGGCACCAGGAGACAACGCCAGCCCCATTCGCACCGGCAAGACCAGAACCAAACCGGTGCGCAAGCCACGCAAACTTCGACACGCCGAAGGGGGCGGCAGGGGCTCGCGTCGCACATGCCGCAATGCCCGTGGCACGCAAATTGCGGAATGAAGAGGGCCATTCGCAGCGCATTTGCCGAGGATGGTCTTCATTCGAATCAACGAGGGTACAAGATATGCGTTTCAGTTTCTCTTCTTTCCGGGCACCGGTCGGGGCACTACTGTCAGTCACGCTCCTGGCCGCATCGTCGCTGGCCATGGCCCAGGGTGCGCGCGACTGGCCCACGCAGCCAGTGCGTATCGTGGTGCCGTTCCAGGCCGGCTCGGCCACCGACCTGATCACGCGGCAGTTGGGCGCGGGCTTGTCGAAGGAGTACGGCCAGACGTTCGTGGTGGAAAACCGCCCCGGTGCGGCAGCCATGATCGGCAGCGAAGCCGCCGCGCGGGCGCCCGGCGATGGCTACACGCTGCTGATGTCGGGGCCGGCGTCGATGGTGACCAACCGGTTCCTGTACAAGAAGCTGAGCTACGATCCGGACGCCTTCGAGAAGGTTGCCGTGGTGGCCATCACGCCGAACATCCTGCTGTCGAATCCGTCGCTGCCGTTCAAGACCCTGCCCGAGATGGTGGCCTATGCCAAGGCCAATCCGGGCAAGCTCAGCTACGCGTCGTTCGGCACCGGCACCACCTCGCATATCGCCGGTGAAATGCTCAAGGCCGCCGCGGGCATCGATATCGTCCATATCCCGTACAAGGGCGCGGGCGAGGCCATTCCTGCGTTGCTGTCGGGCCAGGTATCGATGTACTTCGACACCATCATGACCGGCCTGCCATATGTGAAGGCCGGCAAGCTGCGCGCGCTGGGCATGTCCACCGCCAAGCGCTCGCCACAGGCGCCAGAGATCCCGACCATTGCCGAACAGGGTTATGCCGGATTCGATATCGCGCCGTGGTACGGCATTGTGGCCCCCAAGGGTACGCCGGCCGATGTGGTTGGCAAGCTCAATACGTCGATCAACAAGCTGCTGAGCACGCCGGACTTCCGCGAGAAGCTGGCCGTGACCGGTGCCGAACCGCGCGGCGGCAGCGTCTCCGATTTCAACACGATGATTGGCGCGGAAATTCCCCGCACCGAGAAGCTCGTCAAGCAATCGGGCGTGACCCTGCAGTAAGTGCTTCATGCCACGGTGCCAGTGGCACTCTTGCATCCTCGCACCGTGGCGCCATTTTCATCTTCCTTACCTGATTTCCCATGTTGCCTTTCGACTGGTCGTTCCCGTATCCCTCCCAGAAAATGCCGCTGCTGGCCGCCAATGCCGTCAGCACCAGCCAGCCGCTGGCCGCGCAGGCTGGCCTGCGCATGCTGTACGAAGGCGGCAATGCCATCGACAGCGCCATTGCGAGTGCGATTGCGCTGACAGTGGTGGAACCCGTCATGAACGGTATCGGCGGCGACATGTTCGCGCTGGTCTGGCACGAAGGGCAACTGTACGGACTGAATTCAAGCGGCCGCGCGCCAGCACGCTGGACCCCCGAGTATTTCGCGGGCCGCGATCGCATGCCGTCCGTCGGGTGGGATACCGTGACCGTGCCGGGTCAGGTGGCAGGCTGGAAAGCGTTGTCCGCGCGCTTCGGCAAGCTGCCGTTCGCACGCCTGTTTGCCCCGGCCATCGAGTATGCGGAGCAGGGCTTCCTGGTGTCGCCGCAGATCGCGCGCCAGTGGGCCGCGCAGGTGCCGGTGCTGCGCGAACAACCGGGCTTTGCCGCCGCGTTCATGCGCGATGGCCGCGCGCCGGTGGCCGGTGAGCGTTGGCGTTTTCCGGAGCAGGCCGCCACGCTGCGCAAGATCGCCGAAAGCGATGGTGAGAGCTTCTACAAGGGCGAACTTGCGGCACGCATCGTCGCGTTCGCCGAGGAAACCGGCGGGGCGATTCGCGGCGACGATCTGGCCGCGCATACACCGTCATGGGTCACGCCGATCAGCCAGGATTTCCGTGGCTATACGCTGCACGAGATTCCGCCGAACGGGCAGGGCATCGCCGCGCTGATCGGCCTGGGTATCCTCGATCGGTTTGACCTCGAAGGCATGGGTGTCGATAGCCCGGACTTCTATCACGTCAGCATCGAGGCCATGAAACTGGCGTTTGCCGACCTGCATCGCCATGTGTCCGATCCGGCGACGATGCGGCATACGGCGGCCGAATTGCTTGATCCGGCCTACCTTGCGGAACGTGCCGCGCTGATCGACCTGAAGCGCGCTGGCACGCCCTCGGCCGGCACGCCGAAGACTGGCGGCACCGTCTATCTGGCGGCTGCGGATGCGGCAGGATCGATGGTGTCGTTTATCCAGTCGAACTATCGTGGCTTTGGCTCGGGTGTGGTGGTGCCGGGCACCGGTATCTCGCTGCATAACCGTGGCGAGGGCTTCAACCTGAAGCCGGGCCATGCCAATTGCGTGGCCCCGGGCAAGCAACCGATGCATACCATCATCCCCGGCTTTGTCACGCGCAATGGCGCACCGGTGATGGCTTTCGGCGTGATGGGTGGGTCGATGCAGGCGCAGGGCCATGTGCAGATGATGGCGCGACTGGCCGCATTCGGACAGAACCCGCAGGCCATGAGCGATGCACCGCGCTTCCGCGTGGAGCATGGACCGGTGGTCAATGTGGAAGCGCATCTGCCTGCCGACGTGGTGGCCACATTGCGTGAGCGCGGCCACCGCGTAGAGGTGGCGCCGCGTGACAGCCTGGAATTCGGTTCCGCGCAATTGATCTACAAGGCCGCGCACGGATACGTTGCCGCGTCTGATTCGCGACGCGATGGACAGGCAGTGGGCTACTGACGCGGGCTGCGCACGCAGAAGGAATCGGAGCGCTACATGCAGTATCCTGTGTCGCTACCGACAATCTTCACAGGAGCGCCCGATGACGGTGATCGTGCTGGCAGTAGACGGTTCGGCCCACAGCCTTGGCGCTGCGTCCTGGGTGGCAGACACCCGGGCGCTGGCCACGCCGCGCGTGGTCCATGTATTGCATGTTTCGCCGATGCTGGGCCGCACCGGTTTCAGTGCGGTCGACTTCGAACAGGAGAACCGTGAGTCGGCGCGCCTGGCATTCGAAGGCGCACGTCGCATACTCGACGGCCATGCCGACGAAATCCATGATCACTGGCTACGCGGCGACGCCGCCGATTCGATTGCCGGTTTCGCCGCGGAACATGGCGCCGACCTCGTGGTGCTTGGCGCCAAGGGCATCGGCGCCCTCAAGGCCGCGCTGACTGGGTCGGTCGTTTCGAAGGTTGTGGCGCAGTCGTCGGTCCCCACGATTGTGGTGAATGCCAAGGATGCGGAGACCCATCCATAAGTGGCAGAGCCTGCGGTGACATCACCGGTTTTTCCCCCGTTTGGGTATTGAAGGGTCCAACTTCAGGCCACTGTCCGGCCGGTCTGGCGCTGCCTAGACTTCGACCGGAAGTTCGGCCAGGGCCCCCACTGTGGCCCAAGGGAGGACCGGCATGGCAACCGAAACACTCCGGGTTGGCGATATCGGACCAGCCGTCTTGCGTCTGCAAAACCGGCTCAAGGAGCTGGGCTTCAGTCCCGGCGTTATCGATGGCGAGTTTGGCCAAGGTACGGCGGCGGCAGTGATCGGTTTCCAGCGCAGCGAGAACCTGCTGGCCGATGGCATTGCCGGGCCTCGCACGCTGACCGCGATGGGCCTGCTGGCCGACAACACGCTGCCTGATGCGACCGGTAACGTGACGGTACAGATTGTCAGCCAGATGTTCCCGCAGACGCCGCTGGCCAATATCAAGACCAACCTGCCGTTTGTATTGCAGGGGCTGCTTGACCACCAACTGCGCGACAAGCCGATGATCCTGATGGCGCTGGCCACGATCCGCGCGGAGACCGAGAGTTTTCGTCCCATCAATGAAGGGATCTCGCGCTTCAATACATCGTCGACCGGACACCAGTTCGACCTGTATGACAGTCGCCGCGATCTTGGCAACAAGGGCAGGCCGGATGGCGCCAGCTACCGGGGGCGTGGCTTTGTGCAACTGACGGGGCGTCATAACTACACCACGTATGGTCCGCGCCTGTCGCCGCGCGAAGACCTGGTCAACCAGCCCGAACGCGCCAACGATCCCACCGTGGCAGCGGCGTTGCTGGCCATGTTTATCGGCGATCGGGAACTGTCGATCAAGGACGCATTGCTGAGCGGCAACTTCCAGGCAGCGCGGCGGCTGGTCAATGGCGGTGTCCATGGCCTCGACCGCTTTGTGGATGCGTACCAGCGTGGCGATGCCCTGATGCCCGACTGAGCCGGACATGGTGGGTCTCGTCTTGGCACTGCCTATAATCGATCGACTACCTTGCCGGGAGCCTATCGATGACCACTTCCGATCACTTCGACGCGATCCTGATTGGCACCGGTCAGGCCGCTCCCGCCCTGGCCAATCGCCTGACCGCCGCCGGCATGTCGGTGGCGGTCATCGAGCGCGAGCTGGTGGGCGGGACTTGCGTGAACGTTGGCTGCACGCCTACCAAGGCGATGGTGGCAAGCGCCTATGTGGCGCGCATGGCGGCACGCGCGTCAGAGTATGGCGTAGTGTTGCCGGGCGCACCGCATATCGACATGCCTGCAGTACGCGACCGCGTGCAGGCGATCATCGCCAAAAGCCGCAACGGCGTCACACGCTGGATCGAGGGCATGCCACGGGCCACGCTGATCCGCGGCCACGCGCGTTTCGAAGGTCCGCATACCGTGCGGGTCGACCAGCGATTGCTGACGGCCGAGCGGATCTTTATCAACGTCGGCGGCCGTGCCCTGGTACCGGAAGCGATTCATGGATTGCCGCAGACCCCACATCTGACCAATGTCGACATGGTGGCTTTGGACACCGTGCCGCGCCACCTGATCGTGGTGGGCGGCAGCTATATCGGACTCGAATTCGCGCAGGTATACCGCAGGTTTGGCGCCGAAGTCACGCTCGTCGAACGCGGGCCACGCCTGATTGCACGTGAGGACGAAGAAGTATCGACCCAGGTGCAACAGATTCTTGAGGCCGAAGGTATTGCTGTGCGTACCAACGCGAACTGCATCACGGTCAGCCGGCATGCAGATGGCGTGCAGGTGGGTGTCGACTGCGCATCCGGCGAGCCTGCGGTGGTGGGCAGCCATGTGCTGGTGGCGGTCGGGCGACTCCCCAATACCGACGATCTTGGCCTCGACAAGGCCGGCGTTCAAACCGATGCGCACGGCAATATCGTGGTCGATGACCAGTTGCGCACCAACGTCGATGGTATCTGGGCGCTGGGCGACTGCAATGGCCGCGGCGCGTTCACGCATACCGCCTACAACGACTTCGAGATCGTCGCCGCCAATCTGCTGGATGGCGAACAGCGTTCGGTGGCCGACCGCATCCCCGTCTATGCGTTGTTTATCGATCCGCCGCTCGGACGGGTCGGCATGACCGAGGCGCAGGCACGCGCAGCCGGACACAGCGTGCGAATCGGCAAGCGGCCGATGACCCGCGTGATGCGGGCTGTCGAGAAAGGAGAGGCGCAGGGATCGATGCGCGTGGTGGTCGACGCCAAAACCGAGCGTATTCTCGGCGCCGCCATCTTTGGGCCCGGCGGAGACGAGGCCGTGCACTTCGTGCTGTCGGCAATGGCCGCGCAAGCCCCGTATACACAGCTTGCGCGGACCATGGCGATCCATCCCACGGTGTCGGAACTGATTCCCACGATCTTGGGCGAGTTGTCGGCGCCATAGGCCCGACGTCGGCCTGGTGCTTCGCTACTTGCCTTAGGCGAGCAGGCTCGCCAGCGCCGGCGGCAAGCCGGCATTCGTCTTTTGCGGCGGCCGGGCAAAGCTGCCTTCGCGCGCGCTGCCGGCCTGTAGTGCCACCAGCGATTCGCAGTGACGTACCGCGCTGCTGACGCCATCGACCACCGGCACCGGAATCTTGCCCTTGAGCGAGCGGGCCAGCCCCGCCAGCGGCGCACCGGCCACGATGATCACGTCGGCGCCGTCTTCGCGCACGGCTTGCAGGCTCAGTTCTTCGAGCCTTGCCGCGTGATCCTCCTGCACGCTGCCGATGTCGCGCAGGGGCGACTGCAGCGAACGAATGCTGGCCAGCCGCGATGCCAATCCATTGGCGGCGACGCATTCGCGATACCACGCTTCAATCCGATGCGAGATCGCGATGATCGAAAAGCGCTGGCCCAGCAGGCAGGCGCTGGCCAGCGCGGCCTCGGTCATGCCGACCACCGGGACATCGAACAATTCCTTGAGCCCGGCCAGCCCGGGATCACCAAACGCAGCGACCACCAGGCCATCGAACTTGCCCGCATGTTCGGCTGCCGCGCAGGCCGTGGCATAGCCGCCCACCAGCGCCTCGAAGCGCGTTTCGATATAGGCCACGCCGAATGCCGCCGTAGCCATTGTGATACGGGTATCCGGTGCGGCTGTGCGCTGGGCTTCCGCATGGATCAGGTCGGTGACCGACGCGCTGATATTGGGATTGACGATCAGGAGGTTCATGGGATTCAGAGTTCCGGTTGGCCGGCTTCAAGGAACTTGCCGCGGCCTGCGGCGGGCTCCAGGTATTCGCCATTGCGCACGATCATCTCGCCGCGCGAGAACGTGGTCATGGGCCAGCCGGTGACTTCAATACCTTCGTACGGCGTGTAGTCCACCGCATGATGCAGGTTGGTGTTGGCGATGCGCACCTTGCGCGAAGGGTCCCAGAGCACGATATCGGCATCGGCGCCAATCGCGATGGTGCCCTTGCGCGGATACAGGCCATAGATCTTGGCTGGCCGATACGACGTCAGGTCGACGAACTGGTGCAGCGACAGCTTGCCGCGCGTCACGCCATCGAACAGCAGCGGCAGGCGCGTTTCAATACCGGGCACGCCGTTGGGAATATGGTCGAACGGTTGTGCGCTGCCGCCGAGCTTCTTGCCCTCGGGGTCGTCATAGTTGAACGGCGCATGGTCCGACGAGAACACGCTGAACACGCCGTTGGTCAGCGCGCGCCACACCGCGGCCTGGTTCTCGGGGTCGCGCGGCGGCGGGCTGCACACGCATTTCGCGCCCTCGTAGCCGTCGTCACCGGGCAGGCCCATGTCCTCGGCGGTCAGGTACAGGTACTGCGGACAGGTCTCCGCCAGGATCTTCATGCCCCGGCCCTGGGCCCAGCGGATCTGTTCGATGGCTTCCTTGCCGGACACATGCACGATCAGGATCGGTACATCGACCAGTTCGGCAAACGATATCGCGCGATGCGTGGCTTCACGCTCCACCACGGCCGGGCGTGCCAGACCATGGAAGCGCGGCGCGATGCGGCCTTCGCCAACCAGCTTGTCGGTAAGCCACGAAATGCAGTCGGCGTTCTCGGCATGCACCATCACCAGCGCCTTGTTCTGGCGCGCGACATCGAGCACTTCGAGCATTTCGCGATCCGACAGCTTGAGGTCGTCATAGGTCATGTAGACCTTGAACGAGCTGTAGCCCTGGCGGATCAGCGCGGGCAGTTCGTCCTGCAACACGGCCGGCGTGGGATCGGCCACGATCAGGTGAAACGCATAGTCGATCACGGCCCGGCCATCGGCCCGGCGGTGATAGTCGGTCACGGCCGCCTTGAGCGAGGCGCCTTTTTCCTGGGCGGCGAACGGGATTACGGTGGTGGTGCCGCCGCATACGGCCGCGCGCGTGCCGGTGAAGAAGTCGTCGGCCATGCGCATGCCGTCGGGCATGGGCTGGTCCAGATGGCAGTGTCCGTCGACGCCGCCGGGCAGGGCCAGCAGGCCCGTGGCGTCGATTTCCTGCTGCGCGGCGGGCAAGCCGTGGCCTAACGCCACGATCTTGCCGCCACGTACACCGATATCGCAACGAAAGCGGTCGGAGGCGGTGACCACGTCGGCATTGCGGATCACCAGGTCAAGATTGTTGTCTGCGGGCATGGTCATCACTCTCCGATGCTGCTTGCTTACGCCACTTCGCGGAACAGACGGCCCCAGCCCTTCAGGGCGCTGGTGTCCACACCCGCCAGCCGCAGCGACTTCCACACCACGGTGGAGATCGTGTCGTAAAGCGGGATGCCGGTCTCGGCCTCAAGTTCCTCGGCCAGGTGCGCTGCGTGCAGGTTGGTGCAGAACGTGGTGATGGCCTGCACGTTTTCCTTTGCCAGCTCGCGCACCATCTTGCGGATGGTGTCTTCTTCCACTTCGGCGAAGCTGTAGTTCACATGCAGTTCCAGATGGCGTTCGGCCGAAGCGTCGAAGCCGCTGCGCTGGTAGTTGGCGATGATGCGCTGCTGTACGTCGCCGAGGTAGGGCGTGGCCAGGCCAAAGCGGCGCGCACCGGTTTTCTCGAGGATCTCGTTCAGTGCCAGCACCGAGGTGGTGGCGGGAATGCCGGTGGCTTCAGTGATCTGCTTGCACAGCGCCTGATCCTTCTCGAAGCCGAGCCAGCCCGACGACGTGCCGTTCCAGGCAATCACGTCGACGCGGGCATCGGCCAGCAGGCTGGCCGCGGCCAGGATCTTTTCCAGGTTGAACTGGCCCAGCGCCTGGTCACGCAGCGAGATCTCGGTGACGGTAAAGCGCGAGAAATGCGCGCTGACGTTGGGCAGGCCGCTGACCATCGCGCTGGTAATGGGCTCCAGCGCAGTATTGGAAGAGGGCGTCAGCATGCCAAGGCGAATCTGCTTGCTCATGGTTGGTTCTCAAGAGTTGTCGGGCACCGTCTGGGCGCGATGCCTCGGGATGGATATTGGTTTTATTGTTCGAGGTCGGCGCTGGAGGCGGGAAACCTCCAGCCGACTGTTGTCAGACCGGGAGCTTCTTTTCGTAGTCGATGGCCGTGGATGCCAGCAGCAGGCCCACGCCGGCGGCTGCAAAGAACATCAGCGCCAGGAAGTACGAGCCCGTGAACTGCACGATCATGCCGACGATGATCGGCACGCTGATGCCACCGATATTACCGCCGAGGTTCATCACGCCGCCCAGGAAACCGATCTTGTTGCGGGTGCCGAGGATCGACGGGATGCACCAGAACAGGCCGCACCAACGCAGGAAGAACAGCGTGGACGACAGCAGGGCCACCACCACCACCGGATTGGTCACGTAGGCCACCGAGAAGATCGAGACCGTGGCCACCACGGCGGCGATACCGAACAGCGTACGCATGACCACGTTGGGTCGGCCGCCGGCTTCCTTCCACTTGTCGGCAATCCAGCCGCCAATCAGTTCGCCGATGAAGCCGCAGAAAAAGATGATGAAGCTGGCGCCGCCCATGGCCTTGATGTCGAAGCCGTGCACCTTGTTCAGGTAGTTGGGCATCCAGGTCAGCAGGCCATAGAACACGGTGTTGAAGCACATCCAGCCAATGGCCATGCACCAGACCGAGCGGTACTTGAAGAAGTCGAGCGAGCGGCCCGACAGGTTGGCCGGTTCGGCGCGGTTTTCGTTGGCCTGGGCTTCCTCGATATAACGTGCTTCGAGTTCGTTGACGCCAGCATGTTCACGCGGTGAATTGCGGATGTACCACCAGGCCATCGCACCGGCAATCACGGTGCCGACGCCGGCCACCACGAACGCCAGGCGCCACGATCCAAGCGAGGCGATCAGCCACGTAATGATGATCGCGCCCAGTGCCGCACCCAGCGGTGCGCCGCCATCGAGCAGCGTGGCACCACGGCCGCGTTCGTTCTGCGTCATCCAGATTGCATTGAGCTTGCCGCCAGCCGGGTAGATCGGTGCTTCGGCAGCGCCAAGGCCCAGGCGTGTCAGCAGCAACGCGGTAGACGTGGTGCAGACCGCGGCCAGGGCCTGGAACGCGCCCCAGAACACGGTGGCGCAGGCAATCACGATACGCGGCTTGTACTTGTCGGCCAGCATGCCGCCCGGCACTTGCATCAGCGCATAGGTCCAGAAGAACGAACTCAGGATCAGCCCCTGCATGGTGGGGCTCAGGTCGAATTCCTTGGCGATCAACGGCATGGCTACCGACAGCGAAGCGCGGTCGATGTAGTTGATCGCAATCAGGAACAGCATCATCAGGAAGATCTTCCAGCGGACGCCGCTGCGCGTGGCCGACATGGTTGTGGCCTGACTTGTGGTGGACATGACGGGGGGTCTCCTTTGCTCCTTGGTGCTGCGTTTCGAGGCTTTCTGTTTGAGGTGTCGCGCAACTGGACGCAGTATAGGATAAGTAATCTGTAATTACAACGCTTGTAAGTTGTTGATTTATATAGATAGGGTAAGCACCAATTTTGGGTGTGATAGTCTTCGTTTCAGTGCAATTTCCCCATCCTGGTGATGTCCGTGACACAAACGCTGCCCAAAACCGCCCGACTCCGCACACTTGGCATGTCCGCCGAGATCGCGGCGCGGCTGCGCACCATGATTCAGGAGGGCGAACTTCCACCAGGGGTGCGTATCGACGAGAAGGCGTTTTGCGATGCGTTCGATGTCTCGAAGACGCCGCTGCGTGAAGCGCTCAAGGTGTTGGTGTCCGAAGGGCTGGTGCTGCATCGCCAATACATCGGCTATCGCGTTGCGCCGCTGGACCTGAACGAATTGCGCGAGACGTTCGAGACGCTGCATGGCCTCGAAGCGCACGCCGGAGAACTGGCTGCGCTGCGCATCGGGGACGCGGCGCTGACAAAAATCGAGCGCAAGCATCAGGCGATGATCGATGCGCACGCCGCGAGCCGGCGCACCGATTACTTCCGCATCAACCAGGAGATCCATCAGCTGATCATCGATAGCGCGGACAACGCCGTGCTATCGGGCATCTACGCCATGCTGATGAGCAAGGTGCATCGCGCCCGCGGGGCGGCCAACGCCGACCTGTTGCGCTGGCAGGAATCGCACGAGGAGCACGAGGACATCATGGCCGCGTTGCGCGAACCCGGCCGCCCGCGCCTGGCGCAGATCCTGCGCGAGCATTCCGAGAACACCGCCAGGGAAGTGCTGCGGGTTGTCGAGCTGACGCTGGCCGAACCGGCAGCGCAGGCCGCCAACACCCCGCGCCGCCAGCTGGCCCGGGCGAGCTAGCCGCTCACACCAACCAGCCTCAAAGCATCGACTTGCCCTGCGCAAGAATCTTGTCGCAGACCTGCTTGGTGACTTCGGCTTTCAGGCCGCTACTGCTGAGATCGAACTGCTTGCCGTTGCTGGTGGACAGGATGCCGCGCGAGCCCTCGCCATAGCCACTGTCCTTGGTGCCGCCCGACACAGAGCCGAGCAGCTTGTCTTTCACCGCGGAAGTCGCCGAGTCGGCATTCAGGTAGTTGTTCTTGACGCAGTATTCGATCACGCCGGCCGCATTGCCGGCGCTGCCGGAACTGAGCGAGGACACCGACAGCCCGCCCAGGTTGCCCAGCGCACCGGTGGCGCTCTGGCCGGCGCTGCCCGACGACAGTGGCGACGATTTCATCAGGTCGCCAAGCTGGGCGTTGGCGATGCCGGTAAAAACGATCAGGGACGCGGGTACGGCAAGCGTTAGCGTGCGACGCAACGTGGCGGAAACGGTGAACACGGCCATGGGAAGACTCCTTATGCGGTCATGCCTTGAATGGCCTCCTCAATATACGCGTGTGGCGGCGCCTGAGATGTGAAGGTTTTTTGCATCGCGATGCAGCATCATGTGGCAAACCTGCGCAAGCCTGCCGTTCGCGACGCCGTGACGGCGGTTCACGACATTTCCCGAGTAACTCCCGACAATTCCCTTGACCTGGCATCGCCCGCCATCTTCAATACCCCAAACTAAACAGTGATCAGATGAATGGGGAGGCCGATGTGGATCCACGACAGGACGCGGGCACGGTCACGAAAATGCCGCTGGGCATATGGTCCACCGGCAACTACGCGCCGGTGCAGCGCGAGATCGAGGCTACCGGGCTGTCGATCGATGGGGCTCTGCCTTCGGGCCTGAGCGGGACCTTGTACCGCAACGGCCCGAATCCGCGCTATCCGACACCGGCAACCCACTGGTTTGGCGGCGATGGCATGATCCACGCCATTTCCCTGGCCAATGGCCGGGCCGCGTATCGAAACCGCTGGGTGCGCACGCCACGCTGGATCGACGAGGATCGCGCGGGCCGCGCGCTGTTTCGCACCTTCGCTGGCAAGGTGCCCGATGCACCCGAGTGGGCTGGCACCGACAGCGGCGTGGCCAATACGAATATCGTCTGGCATGCGCACCGCTTGCTGGCGCTTGAAGAGGGGCACCGGCCCACGCAGCTGTCCGCGGCAACGCTGGATACCGTTGGCTATGCCGAGTACGGCGCGCAGCAAGGCCCATTTACCGCCCACCCGAAGATCGATCCGCACACCGGCGAGATGTTCTTCTTCGGCTATAACGCCGATGGCCTGTTCACACGCGGCATTAGTGTCGGGACGATCGATGCAGATGGTGGCCTGGCCCGCTACATGAAGTTCGAAGCCCCGTATTGCAGCATGGTGCACGACTTCATGATGACATCGCGGCATCTGCTGTTCCCGATCCTGCCGCTGACCGGCAGCCGCGAGCGTGCGGAGCAACGCCTGCCGGCCTATGCATTCGAGCCAGAACGGCCAGCAATGATCGGTGTGATGGCGCGCGATGCTGCGTCGCCGGTGCTGCGCTGGTACGAAGGTCCGCCGTGCTACGTATTCCACGTGCTCAATGCATGGGAAACCGATAACGCGATCATTGCAGACGTGATGGCCTATGACGAAGCGCCGCTGTTTCCGCGCGCGGATGGGTCGTCCGGCGATCCATCGCGCCAGCAGGCATTCCTGACCCGCTGGACCTTTGATTTGACGCCCGGCTGCAAGGTGTTCACCAGCCAACGGCTGTGCGACATTCCCGGCGAATTCCCGCGTATCGACGATCGGGTGGCAGGGCGCAGGCATCGCCACGGCTGGTTTGCCGCGAGCCGGCCAGGGGAAGACACACTGGGCGGACTGGTGCACGTTGATGCTTCGGGTGCTGCGGAGGGCGGGCAGCGCGAGTACTGGTTGCCGCGTGGCGACATCACCTCGGAGCCGGTGTTCGCTGCCCGGGGCCAGCAGGAAGGTGATGGCTGGATTCTGGCGGTGGTGTGGCGCAGCGCATCCAATACCAGCGAACTGCTGGTCTTCGAGGCATGCGACATCGCGGCCGGCCCGCTCGCGAAGGTGGCGTTGCCGCAGCGCGTGCCATTCGGCTTTCATGGCAACTGGGTGGAAGGGGAACTCGCATGAGCAAGCTGCTGCGTGTGGCATGGCCAGTCATTCTGGATACGCTTGGGGTGCTGGTCTTTGCCGTGCTGATGGCGTTGAAGGTCGATCTACGGATCGCCACGCTGGCGGGATTGACCGTGGCGCTGGCCGTGGTAGGCCGGGAGTTGCTACGCGGCCATCGGGTGGCCGTGCTGCAATGGATCAGCCTGGCATCGGTGGTGGTGTCGTCCGTCGCCACCTGGCTGACCTCGGATCCACGCTTTGTCATGGCCAAGCCCAGCGTCCTGTTCCTGATCATTGGCCTCGTCATGCTGCGCAAGGGCTGGATGAACCGTTATGTACCGGCCGAACTAGTGCCGCGCATCCAGCCGGAAATGACGCGCTTCGGGTATGCGTGGGCCGCGCTGATGCTGGTTTCGGCCGTGCTGAATCTGGTAGTGGCGGTCTGGCACACCACGTCATGGCCGGTATTTATCGCGATCTATCCGGCTGCGTCCAAGGCCGTGCTGTTCTGTGTGCAGTATGCCGCCGTGAAGATGGCATTGCGCAAGCGTCCCGCCACCGCGCCTGTCGCCGCGCCGCAGGAAACCCTCGACAGCGGCATCGCCATGTAGGATCGAGTCCTGGTTTTGCTTTTGACCTTCTGAAGCGAAATGTCACGCCGACCACCCAGGAACGCATCGGGCGGTGCCACCAAGCCTGAAGGGCAGTGGCACCATGGCGACTTGCGCGCTTCGCTGATTGCGTGGGGCCTGCATCTGCTCGACACCGAGGGCATCTCGGCCATGAGCATGCGCACGGCCGCCAGGCTTGCGGGCGTGTCGCCCGGTGCGCCGTCGCATCACTTCCAGGATCGCAATGGCCTGTTGGCGGCGATTGCGGCGCAGGCATTCCGCGAGCTCAAGGATTTCCGGAGCAGCCGGGCTGCCCGTTTGCCGAACCAGACGCCGGCCGACCGGCTACGCGGCCTGCTGGTCGGCTATGCCGAATTCGCGCATGCGTATCCGGCGCGCTTCCATCTGATGTTCGGCCCGGCCATCGAACGCCGCAGCGAGTATCCGGAACTGGTGCAGGCCGCGGGAAACTCGTTCACACGTGTACGCGATGCGGTCGCGGCGTGCCTGGACGGTCGGGACGCGGCCAATCTGTCGGAAGAAAAACTCGCCTTTGCGGTGTGGATCGCCGCCCACGGGCTGGCAACGATCACCGCCAGCAACGAGCGTATATCGGCCATCTCCGCGCAGCCGCTCGACGTCGACCAGATGGCCGACGTGGTGGCCGAATTCTGCCTTCAGGCGCTACGTGCATGCTCGCAGCCGGCAGGTTGAGCGAGGTTGGTGCGTTGCATCACGTGTCGGCGTGACACCGACAGCCATATCGGACTCTGCAGGGTAGGATAAGGCGCTTCGTGCCGGGGATGGCCTCGGCGCGCGGCCGCCCGTCATTTCCGTTCCCGACCGTATGTATTCGTCCTCCATGCAACGATTTCTGTTCGGCACCATAGTCGTTCCGGTGGCGATCGTAGTGGTATTCGGGATCGACGCGCTTACACCGCTAGGCATCGCGTCGTGGTTGTTCTATCTGGTTCCGGTTTGCATGACGCTGTACAGCGCCGATCCGCGCCTGCCGCTGATCTCGGCCGCGGCGGGAACGGTGCTGATCGGCATCGGATATGTAATTTCACCGGTCAGCAACGTCAATCCGGTCTTTGCCATCATCAACCGCAGCATTGGCGTAGTCATGCTGTGGTTCCTGGCGGTGGTGGTGTATCGCTATATCGTGGCCCAGCTTGCCACGCAACGCGCGGTCTGGCTGCAACTGGCGCAGGTGAGCGTGCATCAGGCCGTTCGCAACCCGCAGTCGGCCGGCAATGTCGGCGATGCATTGGTGCGCGCGCTGGCCCAGGCACTGGATGCGCACGTAGGCGTGGTCTACCAGCGCGATGGCGACCAGTTGCGCCGTGTGGCCGCCTGGGCGCTGGCCAACGACGCAACCCTGCCTTCGACGCTGGCACCGGGCGAGACGCTCGCCGGCCAGGCTGTGGCGGAAAACCGCGTCATCGCGCTGGGCGGGCTGCCTGCCGGGTATCTGCAGGTGGCCTCGGCGCTGGGCCGCACGACCCCCAATGAGATCATTGCCGCACCGCTGACATCCGAGGGCGAGGTGATCGGCGTGGTCGAACTCGGCTTCGTTACTACGCGACGCGACACCGCGGACGCGGTGGAACTGCTTGAACGGATTGGCGAATCGGTTGGCATGACCCTGCGCGCGGCCGCCTATCGCACACGGCTGGAAACGCTGCTTGGCGAAACGCAGCGCCAGAGCGAGGAACTGCAGGTCCAGCAGGAAGAGCTGCGTGTATCCAACGAGGAACTGGAGGAACGCGGGCACGCGCTGATGGATTCGCAGGCCCGGCTCGAAGCGCAACAGGCTGAACTGGAGCAGACCAACGTCCAGCTTGAAGAGCATGCCCAGCGCCTGGAGGCACAGAAGCGCGAAATGCTCGTGTTCCAGACGGACCTGGCGGCCAAGTCGCGCGATCTGGAGCGATCGAACCAGTACAAGAGTGAGTTCCTGGCCAATATGTCGCACGAGTTGCGCACGCCGCTGAACAGTGCACTGATCCTGGCCAAGCTGCTCCAGGAGAACAAGGAAGGTACGCTGACCGGCGAGCAGGTACGCTACGCGGCCACGATCCACGACGCGAACACCGACCTGCTGAACCTGATCAACGACATCCTGGACCTGTCGAAGATCGAAGCCGGACACCTCGTGATCGAAGCCGAACCGGTAGAGTTGCGCAAGCTGGCCGGTACGCTGGAGCAAATGTTCGGTCCCATCGGGGCGCAGAAGGGCCTGACGTTCCGGGCCGAGTTCATGCCGGGCCTGCCCGACGCCATCGTGTCAGACGGCCAGCGGCTGCAACAGGTACTCAAGAACCTGCTGTCGAACGCATTCAAGTTCACCGCGGAAGGTTCGGTAACGCTGTCCATGGCAACCCAGGGCGAGGATGCCTTGCGTTTCGAAGTGCGCGACACGGGCATCGGGATTCCGAAAGACAAGCAGCAGGTCATCTTCGAGGCATTCCAGCAGGCCGATGGCACCACCAGCCGTCGCTTTGGCGGCACGGGCCTGGGGTTGTCCATTTCGCGCGAACTGGCGCGGCTGCTTGGCGGCGCCATCACGGTGGCCAGCGAACCGGGGCAGGGCAGTGTATTCGCGCTGACCGTTCCGCTGACGCTGGTGGCCGATGTGCCGGCACCAGCGATGTCTGCGGTGCCGCAGATAGCGCCGCCCGTGGCGGTCCCGGTTCCCGCGCCGATGCCGATGCCGGTACCGGAACCGGTCGAGCCAGCCTCGCGCGGTTATCCGACGCCGATTCCCGACGACCGCGCCCAGCGCACGCGTGGCAGCCGACTGATTCTGGTGATCGAGGACGACATCGACTTCGCCGGCATCCTTTACACGCTGGCCCACGAACTCGATTTCGACTGCATCCATGCCACCACGTCCGCGCAAGGCCTGGAGCTCGCGCGCCAGCATCAGCCATGCGGCATCCTGCTCGACGTGGCGCTGCCCGACCAATCGGGCCTGACGTTGCTGGACTGGCTCAAGCGCGATCCCACCACGCGCCATATTCCCACGCACCTGATATCGGTCGGCGACCATGCCGAGGCCGCGCTGCATCTTGGCGCGGTGGGCTACACCTTCAAGCCAAGCGAGCGCGACAAGCTCGCCATGGTCATCCGCGGGCTTGAAGCGCGCATGACGGCGGGCCAGCGTCGCGTGCTGGTCATCGAGGACGACCCGACGTTGCGCGAAAGCATCCGCGCGTTGCTGAAATCGCTGGATGCGGAGATCGTGACCACTGGCACGGTTGCCGGTGCGGTCGACGCGCTGAACGGGGCGCCGTTCGATTGCGTGGTGCTGGACATGGTGCTGCCCGATGGCACCGGCCACGATCTGCTGGCCCGCATGGCCGAGTCCGATACCGGCGCCATGCCCCCGGTGATCGTCTACACCGGCCGGCAGTTGTCGGCCAATGATGAGCGGCAACTGCGCCGGTATTCGAAGTCGATCATCATCAAGGGTGCGCGTTCGCCAGATCGCCTGCTCGACGAGGTGACACTGTTCCTGCACAGCGTGGAGTCGTCGCTGCCGCCCGAACATCAGCGCATGCTGCGCGCCGCGCGCAGTCGTGACGACGCCTTCGACGGTCGCAAGCTGCTGCTTGTGGAAGACGATGCGCGCAATATCTTTGCGCTATCGAAAGTCATCGAGCCGCTTGGCGCCACGGTGGAAATCGCCCGCAGCGGGCGCGAGGCGCTGGACCTGCTGGAGAAGGTCCGTGACGTGGACCTCGTGCTGATGGACATCATGATGCCCGAGATGGACGGCATTACCGCGATGCGGCATATCCGCCAGATGCCGGAATACGCGCGGCTGCCGATCATCGCGTTGACCGCCAAGGCCATGCAGTCGGATCGCGAAGCCTGCCTGCAGGCAGGCGCCAGCGACTACATCGCCAAGCCGATCGATGTGGACAAGCTGCTTTCACTGTGTCGCGTATGGCTACACGCAAACTGAAGCCGGGTGGCGCCAATGCGCTGGCCATGCCCGATGCGGACGGGGTCTCGCCGCTGCCCGACGCCAACTTCGAGATCGAGCTGGAACTGCTGCTGGAAGCGATTTTCCGCAAGTACCAGCACGATTTCCGCCGCTATTCACGCGCGTCGCTGCGGCGCCGGCTGCAGCAGGCGCTGCACGACCTGGGCCTGGACACGCTCTCGCAGCTGCAGGACAAGATGTTGCGCGATGCCAGGTTGTTCGGTCGCCTGCTGCAGTACCTGACGGTACAGGTCAGCGAGATGTTCCGAGATCCCGGCTACTTCCGTGCGATCCGCGAGCATGTGGTGCCGGTACTGCAGACGTACCCATCGGTCAATGTGTGGGTGGCCGGCTGCAGCAGCGGCGAGGAACTGTGGTCGCTGGCCATCCTGTTCGAGGAAGAAGGGCTTGCGGCGCGTACGGTGTTCTACGCAACCGATATCAATCCGGAGGCGCTGGCCATCGCGCGCGCGGGTGTGTACGATGCGGGCCGCTTGCGCGGCTTTGGCGAGAATTACCTCGCGGCCGGCGGAAAGCGCTCGCTATCGGACTACTATCATGCGGCGTATGGCAAGGCCAAGTTCAACGCACAGCTGATCAGGCAATCGGTGTTTGCGGACCATAGCCTGGCGACGGACAGCGTGTTCCAGGAGGCCCAACTGGTGTCGTGCCGCAACGTACTGATCTATTTCGATCGTCCGCTGCAGGACCGTGTGATCGGATTGTTTCGCGATGCGCTGGCACGCCGTGGCTTCCTGGGGCTGGGCAGCAAGGAAAGCCTGCATTTCAGCGCGCATGCCCAGGATTTCGAGCCGGTGTTGCCGCAAGAGCGGCTTTACCGCAAGTGCTAGAGACTGCCATGAAACCGGCGAAGCGAGCTTGCAGCGGTGTGGTGATCGGCGGATCGGCCGGTGCCATCGAGGCGCTGAATGCGCTGTTGCCGATGCTGCCGGCGCAGTTCCGGCCTCCCGTAGTGGTGGTCATGCATCAGCTCGCGTCGACGCCAAGCCTGCTTCCGGAACTGTTCAAGGCACGCTGCGTGCTGCCGGTGCACGAAGCGGAAGACAAGATGACGCTCGAATCCGGGCACCTTTACCTGGCGCCGCCGGACTACCATTTGCTCGTGGAGCAGGACCCCGATACGCCAGCCGTGATGCGCCTGGCGCTGTCGGTGGAGCCACCGGTGCGGTTTTCCAGGCCATCGATCGACGTACTGTTCGAGTCGGCGGCCATCGCCTGGCGTGAACGCGCGTTGGGTATCCTGCTGTCAGGCGCCAACGACGACGGCGCGCGCGGGCTGGCCGCGATTCGGGCGGCCGGTGGCACCGCATGGGTGCAGGCACCGGAAAGCGCGGCGGTGGAAACCATGCCGCAAGAAGCCATTGCACGCGGTGCGGCCGACCGCGTGTTGAATCTGGAAGCCATTGGCCGCGGTTTGGCCCGCATTACAGAATGACCATTACCATGCATGCTCCCGTCAAGATCCTCGCAGTCGATGACATAGCCGCCAACCTGACGGCGCTCGATGCCGTCCTGGCCAAGCCCGACGTGGAAATCCTCCATGCGAGTTCGGGTGCCCAGGCACTGGAGATGCTGCTCGAACATGATTTCGGGCTTGCCATCCTCGACGTGCACATGCCCGAGATGGACGGCTTCGAGCTAGCCGAACTGATGCGCGGCAGCAAGCGCACGAGCCACATTCCCATCCTGTTCCTGACGGCTGCCGGCCACGACAGCCAGCGCGCGTTTCGCGGCTATGCCACAGGCGCGGTGGACTTCCTCTTCAAGCCGGTGGATGCACGCGTGCTGGCCGCCAAGGTCGACGTGTTCGTACAACTTGCGCGCCAGAAGCAGCAACTGGCCGAGCAACTTCAAACCGCCGAGCAGTTGCTGAAGACCAACGAGATGCTGATGGCCGTACTGGCACACGACCTGCGCACGCCACTCTCGGCCATCATCGCCTCGGCATCGTTCCTGGGCCGCTTCGGCGCGGAAGAGAAACTCAAGCCGGCGACCGAACGCATCACGCGCAGCAGCCAGCGCATGGCGCGCATGGTCGACCAGCTGCTGCATGTGGCACGCTTGCATGGCGGCCGCGTAAGCCTGATGCCGCAGGAAGCCGATCTGGGTGCCATCTGCGCGGCGATCGTCGACGAATGCGCAGTCGCGCGTGGCCAGACCCGCTTGGTACTGGAGAGACAGGGCGACACCCAGGCCAGTCTCGATCCGGACCTGATGGCCCAGGTAGTTCAGAACCTCGTGGGCAACGCGTTGCAGCATGGCGATCGTGACGCCCCGGTGACGGTGCGCGTGGATGGCACCGACCGGAACGATGTCGTGATCAGTGTGGAGAATGGCGGCGCGATTGCCGACGCACTGCTGCCGCACATCTTCGATGCTTTTCGCTCGGGAGAAGGAGCCGCTTCGGCGGGCAATGGCAATTCGGAAGGGCTTGGACTCGGCCTGTATATCGCGCGCGAACTGGTGTCGTTGCACGGCGGCACGATTTCGGCCACCTCCGATGCGGCGCGAGGCATCACGCAGTTCACGATACGCATGCCACGCGAATGCCGGAGCGCTCAGCGAAGCATTCGGGCCTGAGCGGGGAAGGGTACGCCCATGCAGGATGCGTGCCATGCCTGGCGCGCGATGCGGGGTTCCTGGTGCAATGCCGAAGCCTCCATGCTCCAGCGTCCCGTGCACCAGGAACCGTACCGCTAAGACAAAGCAACCGATCGACTTACTTGCCGGTTCCCTTCATCAGGTTCTTGGCTTCCTCGATATTCTGCTCGGCGCGTTTCGTGATCACGGCCAGCGCCTCGGCCTGCGATTTCTGGGCCATTTCCGCCAGTTCACGCATATTGTTGAATGCCGTCTGCAGGCCTTGCTGAACGAATTCGCCTTGCTTGGCCATGGCTTCGGCCGGATTGCCGCCGGCGGTCATCTTCTGCGCCGCGGCCTGCAGTTCCTGCATGCTCTTGCTCAGGATCTCCGTCTGCTTCTGCACCAATGCCTGCATCCCTTCATAGGCAACCTTGTTTGCCTCGGTGATGGCTTCGATATCCTTGCGCCGTGCTTCGATCACCGAAGCCATATCAACGCCGGGGAGCTTGTACTGTTCCAGCAACTTCGTGAAATCGGTGAACGGATTGGGCGAGGTAGCCATGGCGCAACTCCTTGTCAGGGGGTAGGGGAAGCAGGAAGCGGGCCCGCGCCGGACCACGGCTGGTGCAGTGCCGTCGCCGCGCGGTGCCCCTAGTGTAGCGCGTTGCGCCCGCCCGGCGACCATACCGGAGGATAAGATCGGCAAATCCGTCCCGGCCGGCATGCCGCGCGTCCCGCTACGGCAGCAAGGTTTGCAGCGCCACCCTGGCGTCATGCCGCAGGCGCTCGATATCGAGGCCCACGATCGCACCGTCGCGCACCACCTGTCGGCCGCGCACGAACACATCGCGCACGGGCGTGGGTTCGCCTGCCGCAACCGGGGCCGTGGCGATGTCGTGAAAGCCCGCGAAGCGCAGACCGGTGACATCGTAGAGAACCAGATCCGCGGATTGGCCGGGCTCCAGCGTGCCCACGCCGGGCAAGCCCAGTACCCGTGCGCCGCCCGCCGTGCCCCAGTGGAGCACCTCTTCGACACGCGTTTGCGCGGCGCCGCCCAGTGCACGATGAATCAGCCACGCAAAGTTGGCCTCATGCACCATGCTGCCCGATTCATTCGACGCCACGCCATCGACACCGATCGACACCGGCACGCCTGCATCGGCCATGGCCCGCACCGGGGCAATGCCGCTACCGAGCCGCGCATTGCTGACCGGGCAGTGCGCGACGCCGGTGCCAGTCTGGCCCAGCATGCGGATCTCGTCGCGGGTCACTGTCACCAGATGCGCGAACCAGACATCGGGTCCAAGCCAGTCATGATCCGCGACGAATTGCACCGGCGTGCAGTGGTACTTTTCGGCGCAGAAGCGTACGTAGTTGTCGGTTTCCGACAGATGCGTATGCAGGCGCAACTGCATGCCGCGCGCGAACGCCGCAACTTCGCGCAGTACCGAGGGCGGTAGCGAGAACGTCGGCGTGGTGGGCGCCACAACGACACGCCGCATTGCGTCGGCACTGGCGTCGTGATAGCGCGACTTGAGCCGTTCGATATCGCCCAGCATTTCGTCGAGCGTTTCCGGCACCAGCGCGGTCGCACGCATGCCAGGATGATCGGCCTTCGACTGCACGGCGCCGCCACGGCACAGTACCAGCCGCATGCCAAACTCCTCGGCCACGTCGAACAGCACATCGCCGGTCTCCGCACCATGACCGTGGTGATAGAGATAGTGATGGTCGGCGCAGGTGGTAGTACCGGATAGCAGCAGTTCGGCCATGCCCAGCCGCACCGCCGTGCGGAAGATCTCGGGTGTAAAGCGGTCCAGGCGTGGATATGGCACGCTGGCCAGCCACTGCTGCAGGTCGGCGTTCATCCCGGCCGGCACCGCCTTGAGCAGGTTCTGGAACAGGTGGTGATGGGTATTGACCCAGCCGGGATAGACCACACAACCGGTGGCATCGACCACGGTTTCGTCTGGCTGCGGCAGCAGGCCGGCTGCCAGCTCGGCCACACGGCCATGGCGGATGCGCAGGTCGACCGCACCCGCGCGCGAAGCGGTGCCGGCACGGCCGGTCATCACGGCGGAGGCATTGCGGATCAGCAGATTGCCGGAGGTGGATGTGGTTGTGGATGGCATCGACATGGTTCAGATCTCTGGGGCATGTTCAGCGGCCATGGCCAGTTCGGCGTCTTCTTCGCGCGCCGGAATGCCATTGAGCAGCAGGTTCAGGAATACGGAAACCACACAGGAAATGATCACGCTGCTGTGCACGAAGGGCTGCAGCGCTGCGGGCAGCTTCTCCAGCAGGCTCGGCATGATCACCGGCATCAGCGCGCAGGCCAGTGTGATGGCCACCACGCTCAGGTTCGCGGGCTTGCGCTCGTAGTCGACCTGTCCGAGCGTGCGGATACCTGCTGCCACCACCACCCCGAACATCACGATGGTGGCGCCACCCAGCGCAGCCGACGGTATCGAGGAAAACAGTGCCCCGATCTTGGGCACCAGCGCTACCGCGCAGAGCATCACCCCACACACCGCCACCACCCAACGGCTGCGCACGCCGGTGACGATGACCAGCCCGACGTTCTCCATGAACGCGATAAACGGAAATGCCGCGAACATGCCGCCAATGGCACTGGCCAGGCCGTTGGCGCGCAAGCCGCAGGTGGCCTCGCGCTCGGTCACCGGCCGTTTGACGATGTCCCCGATGGCAACGAAGAGGCCCATCGACTCCACCATCTGCACGACCATCACGATCACCATGGTGACGATTGCACCCGCGTTGAAGGTGGGCATGCCGAAGGCAAAGGGCGTAACCATCGTGAACCACGGCGCCCGCGCAACTTCGTCGAAATTGCCCATGCCCAGCAGCCACGCCGCCGCACCGCCGATCGCGAGCCCGATCAGCACTGCCAGGCTGCGCACCAGGCGACCGCCATGGCTATTGATAAAGAGGATCAAGGCCACGGTACCGAATGCCACCACAAAGAACAGCGGCGAGCCGAAATCCTTCGCGTGATGACCGCCGCCAGTCCACTGGTAGGCCACCGGAAACAGCGACAGTCCCACCGAGGTGATGATGCAACCGCTGACCACCGGCGGAAAGAAGCGCTTGAGCCGGCCGATCACGGGGGCCAGGAACATGGTCACCATGCCCGCCCCGATCACCGCGCCGCATACGCCAGTAAAGCCCAGTGACGGATCGGTGCCGATGGCGATCACCGGGCCCACCGAGCCGAAGGCCACGCCCTGCATGAGCGGCAGGCGCACGCCAAATTTCCAGAAACCCACCGTTTGCAGCAGCGTGGCGATACCGGACGTGAATAACGCCGTGCTGATCAGCAGCGTGGTCTGCGCCGGCGTCATCTTTAGCGCCCCGGCCACGATCATCGGCACGGCAATCGCGCCAAGGTAACTGACCAGCATATGCTGGAAGCCAAGCGACACCATGGCCCGGGCGGGCAGGATCTGGTCGACGGGATGGACGGGGGTAGTCATGGGGGCTCTCCTGCCTTGTCATGAGGTATGCACCCAACTTAGCGATGCGGCGTTCCGGCGCGTAGCAACATTGCGAAGGGGCGCGCACGCAAGCGAAATGGCAGCGGAAACGGCAGGGGTTTTCCGCAGCTTGCGCGGCGTCCTGAAAGCTCCCTACGATGAAGCCACCATCGCAAGCCCGTCCCCCCGTACGCACCATGGGCCATCATGCCGCTCCGAAGCTGAACACCGTCAGCCATGCCCGTGCACTCGATCACGTGCAGGCATTGTCGGCGCGCGTGTTCGGCCCGACCCGGCTGCATAGCGACGATGCCGATCCGGAAGTGCAGTTGCAGTCCTGCCAGATCGGGCACCTCACGCTGGTAACCACGCGCTACCGCCAGGCCATGGAGGTGGTTCCGCAGTTGGGCAAGGACGAGTACGTGATTCAGACCGTCACGGCAGGGCGGTGCCGTGTGCATGTGGATGGCGTGGAAGTGAGCATGGAAACCGGCAGCACGTGGGTGTTCTCACCGTCGGTGCCGGTGCGCCTGGTGCTGGACGCGGGCTGCGAACGCTTCAGCGTGGTGGTGCGCCGGCACGCACTGGTAGATGCGTTTCGGACCTGTTTCAACTTCGATCCCCCGGCGCCGCTGATCTTTGCATTGCAGCCATTGGCCGACGCCCAGCGCGCGGGACGCTGGCGCGCGATGATGACGTGGCTGCGCGCCGAGGCGGACATGCGTACCGTCCGGCCTGGCCTGCCGGCGGCCGATGGCGCCATCGAGCAGCTTTGTTTGACCACGCTGCTGGTCGATCATTTTGGCGAGGATGGCGGGTTGCTGCCGCGTGGCTATCTGCCGACGCTGCCGGTCTATGTCCGGCGCGCCATACGCTATCTGCGCGCCAATCTGGACAAGCCGATCACGCTACAGGAGCTGGCCGCGCATTGCGGCGTCTGCGAACGCACGTTGCAGCTCGGCTTTCGCAAGAGCAAGGACACTACCCCCATGGAATACCTGCGCGTGCTGCGCCTGCAGGGCGCACGTGCCGATCTGCAACGCGCGACGCAGGGCCCCGGCGTGGTTACCAGCATTGCGTTGCGCCACGGCTTTACGCACCTGAGCCTGTTTGCGCGCGAGTACCGGCGCGAGTTTGGTGAGGCGCCTTCTGCGACGTTGCGTGGTGGTGGTTGACCGGTTAACTCAAAAAAGGCGCAGCCGACGTGAGACGGCTGCGCCATCAATCCCCCGCCAGTGTCGCGGCGGGTTCCCAGAGCGTGAGTCGGGATGAACCGACAGTGATCAGGCGGCAATCTGGGTGGGCTGGCACACGCGCAGCAGCGTCTGCAGGCGGCCCCGATCGAGGTCGCGCCCGATAAAGACAAACTTGCTTTCGCGCGCTTGCGTGCCCCACGCATCGGCCGCATGGAAATCCATCAGCCGGTGCACTGCCTGCAGCACGTAGCGCTGGTCGTCGTCCTGCACGGCCACGATACCTTTCATGCGGAAAACGTCATCACCCTGCGCGGCCAGCAGTGCACGCAACCCGCTCTCCAACCGCTGGCGGTCGAAGGGCGTGTCGAACAGCAGCGACACCGAGGTCACCGACGGGTCATGACGATGCGTGTGGTCTTCGCCGCCATTTCCGTCATGGCCGTGATCGCACAGTTCGTCGCACACGTGGTCTTCATCGTGAGCGCCGTGGGGATGGCCGTGATGCTCGTGCATGTGTTCATGGACATCATCGGGAAGCTGTGTCACGCCGGGTGTAAAGCCGCCAATGCCAAGGATGCGCGACAAGTCCACCTGCGCGTAGTTGGAGCGCATGATCTGCGCGCCTTCGTTCAGGTGCTGCAGGCGGTGGGTCAACGCATCGAGCCGCGCCTCGGAAACCAGGTCGGACTTGTTCAGGATGATCCGGTCGGCCGCGACGATCTGGTCCACGGCCTGGTTGTCGAAACCGGACAGCCGGGGGTCGTCGAGATGGTCCTCGATATGCACCGCGTCCACCAGCGTCAGGATGCCGTCGAGCGTGACCTGCTTTGCCACATCGTTGTCCATGAAGAACGTGGCAGCCACGGGCGTGGGGTCGGCCAGTCCGCTGGTTTCGACCAGGATATGGTCGAAGCGCTCGGGCCGTTCCAGTAGCGTCTGCAAGATGCGCACGAGATCGGTCCGCACATCGACCACACAGCAGATGCAGCCGTTGGTCATCTGGTAGATCTCTTCATCCGATGTCATGACGAGGTCGGAGTCGACGTCGACTTCGCCAAACTCGTTCTCGATCACGGCAATGCGATGCCCGTGCTTCTGCGTAAGGATATGGTTCAGCAGCGTGGTCTTACCCGCACCAAGAAAGCCGGTCAGGATGGTGACGGGCACGGGCGGAAGGTTGCGTTGCATATCGGTCATGGTGTCTCCCGGGTGATGACATCGGTATTGACTGCGGAGAGCGTGGCGCGCATGCCGGGCCAGCGTTCGACCAGGCCCGCATGGTCCACGTCGAACAGGTCCAGTACGCGGCCCACTGTGTGGTTGACAAGATCGTCGACGGTTCGCGGGCAGGCGTAGAAAGCGGGCATCGGCGGCATGACGATGGCACCCATCTCGGTCACCGTGGTCATATTGCGCAGATGCACCAGATGCAGCGGCGTCTCGCGCGCCAGCAGCACCAGGCGGCGGCGCTCCTTGAGCATTACGTCGGCGGCGCGGGTGATCAGGTTGTCGGCCAGGCCGGTGGCCACCGCTGCCAGCGTGCGCATCGAACACGGCGCAATCACCATGCCGTCGCAGCGGAACGACCCGCTGGCCACGCTGGCGCCGATATCGCGGACGTTATGCACCACGCCGGCCAATGCCTCGACCTCCGGGCGCTGCATGCCCAGTTCGTGATGCACGGTGAGCAGCCCCGATGGCGAGCAGACCAGATGCGTTTCCCATCCGGCTGCCGCCTGCATGGCCTGTAGCAGGCGCACGCCGTACACCGCGCCGCTGGCACCGGTGATGGCTACCACCAGCCTGCGTGGCGCGCTCATGCCCGGACCTCCGCCGCGCGCTGTTCCGCCAGCGCCTGGAGTACCTGCTCAGGCTTGATTGGATAGTGGCGAAAGCGCACGCCAATGGCATCGAACACCGCATTGGCAATGGCCGGGCCGATCGCGACGATCGGATCCTCTCCCACGCCCTTGGCACCAAACGGACCGCCGGGGTCGGGCGCCGCTTCCAGTAGCACGGTGTGGATCTCGGGCATATCCATGGACAACGGCATCTTGTAGTCGACGAAGTTGGCATTCAACGAGCGCCCGGTCGCCATGTCGATCTGGTAGTCCTCGTAGAGCGTATGCCCAATGCCTTGCTGGATGCCGCCCTCGATCTGCCCGGCAGCGGCTACGGGGTGGATGACCTTGCCGATATCGTGTACTGGCACCACCTGCTTGACCGTGATAAAGCCGGTTTCGGTATCAACCTCGACTTCAACGAAATGCGCCGCAAACGAGTACGACTTGGTCGGGTGATAGGTAGCAGTGCCCACCAGTTGCGCGGCGGGCAGGCCCTTGCGCGGCATCACGGCCTCGCGTACGGTCATGGTGGGGCCCACGCGGTCGCGTACCGAGATCACGCCATTGACCACGTCCAGTTCATCCGGTTGGGCTTCCATCTGTTTTGCGGCGCGTGCCAGCAATTGCGTCTTGATCTCGCCGGCGGCCATCTGCGCGGCGCGGCCGACCATATACGTGGTGTGACTCGCAAACGCGCCGATGTCCCACGGCACCACATCGGTATCGCCATGCACCACGCTGACCGATTCAAATGGAATCGCCAGTTCCTCGGCCACGATCTGCGCCAGTGCCGTGTGCGCGCCCGTCCCCAGGCCTGCTGCGCCGGTCAGGAGCACCACGGTACCGTCTTCATTCATCTTGATGATCGCATTGCCCTGTTCCTTGATGCCGGGATACGCGCTGCTGCCGTGCATTTCGCAACCGATACCCCAGCCGCGCCGCAGTACACCTTGTTGTTGGCGCGTGCCAGCGCGGCGCGCGGCCCAGTCCACCACCTCCATGCCCTTGATGATGCAGGCCTCCAGTCCGTGGCCGATCATTGGGTGGTTCGATGGCGCGATGTCGCCTTCGCGCACCGCGTTGCGCAGCTTCAGTTCGGCAGGATCAAGGCCCAGATGCTCGGCCGCTTCGTCCATCTGGATATCGAGCGCATAGTAGGTTTGCACCACGCCATAGCCCCGGAACGCGCCCGCGATCGGACTGTTGGTGTACACGCAGCGGCCTTCGAGCCTGACGTTCTCGCAGCGGTAGAGTGACACCATGGCCGCCGTGCCCACGTTGGTCACGCCCGGCCCATGCGAGCCATAGGCGCCGGAATTGAACACGACCTTCGCTTCGCGCGCGGTGATCGTGCCATCGTTGCGAAACCCTTGCCGCAGCCAGATGCGCGCCGGGTGGCGTGTGCGGCCGCCCAGGAAGGTCTCTTCACGGGTGTACTCCATGCGCACGGGCCGATGCGTTTCCCGTGCCAGCAGCGCACACAGGAACTCGCCCTGAAACAGATCCTGCTTGGCGCCGAACCCGCCGCCCATATGGTCTACCAGCACACGCACCTTGTGTAAGGGCAGGCCCAGCACCTCGGCCATGATCCCGCGCACCATGAAGGCGGTTTGCGTCGAGATCCACACGGTCAGGCTGCCATTGCCATCCCACCTGCAGGTCAGGACATTGGGTTCCATGTAGGCAGGTGTCGGGCGGCCGCCTTCATAGACGCCTTCGAGGATAAAGTCGGCATCCGCGAAGCCTTGTTCGAGATTGCCGCGCTCGATCACCACGGGCGGCAGTACCAGATTGCCACCGGGCGCACGGTCGTGGATCAGCGGTGCACCCGGCGCGGCGGCCTCGTCCACGGTGAACAGCGCGGGCAGCGGTTCGTACTCGACTTCGATCAGTTCGATGGCACGCGCGGCGATCTCCTCGCTGATGGCCGCCACGGCGGCCACGCCTTCGCCCCAGTAACGTACCTTGTCGTCGAGGATGTACTGGTCGCACGTGACCGAAGCCGAACGTGGATGTGGCGAGCCCGCATGCAGCACGCGCGGCACGTTCTCGTGCGTGAGGATCGCCTTCACGCCGGGCAGCGCCAGCGCTGCGGTGGTATCGATGCGGCGGATGCGCGCATGCGCCACGTTGCAGCGCTTGAGCCTGGCGTGCAGCAGGCCCGCGAAGGGCATGTCGGCAACGTATTTGGCGTTGCCGGTGACCTTGTCCAGCAGGTCCGTACGCTTGACGCTGTGTCCGATCACGGCGTGGGTCATCATGCGCTCTCCGTTGCGTTCCGCGCGCGGCACGGATGATTGATTGCGTCGGCCGCCTTCTCCACCGCCTCGATGATCCGGGTGTAGCCGGTGCAGCGGCAGATATTGCCGGCGATGGCAAAGCGGATTTCCTCGCGCGTGGGGGTCGGATTGGCGTCGAGCAGGGCCTTGATGGCCACGATAAAGCCCGGCGTGCAGAAGCCGCATTGCGCGGCGCCGCAGCGCATGAACTGCTCCTGGATCGGATGCACGGTGTCGGCATCGGGTTGAATACCTTCGATCGTGGTGAGCTTGCGGCCGTGGGCCTCAGGTGCCAGCATCAGGCAACTGTTCATCGGCACGCCATCGACCAGGATCGTGCACGAACCGCATTCGCCCACATCGCAACCCTTCTTGGTGCCGGTCAGGCCGGCGTCGTAGCGCAGCGCGTCCAGCAGCGTGGCATGCGGCTCGACCGCCAGTTCGTACGGCTCGCCGTTGATTTCCAGTTCGATGAGTCTGCGCATTACAGCATCTCCAGGGCTTGAGCCAGGGCGCGCCGGGTCAGCACGCCTACCATTTCGCGGCGATACGCGCTGCTGGCACGTACATCGCTGATCGGGCGCGCATCCTCCATCGCCGCATGGGCGGCTTGCAGGATCAGCGCGTCGCTGACGGGACGGTCACGCAATAACGCTTCGGCATGCAAGGCGCGGATTGGGGTCGGGCCCACGGCGGCGAGCACGATGCCAATCGCGGTACAGTGGCCGCGTTCCACCGTGATCGATACCGCCACACCCACCGTGGCCAGCTCCATTTGCACCCGTCGGCCGTGCTTGATATAGGCCTTGCCGGTATGCGGTGCCGGTGCGGGAATGGTGATGCGCGAGACCAGTTCGTCCGGTTCGAGGGCGGTCTTGCCGGCACCGATCAGAAAGTCTTCCACGCGCATCGAACGCGAGCCGTGCAGTCCGTACAGGTGTACCGATGCACCGTCCGCGATCAACGGCGCGAGGGAATCCGCCGACGGCGAGGCGCGGCATACGTTGCCCACCACGGTTGCGCGGTTGCGCACCTGGATCGATGCAAAATCGGTCACGGCGCGGGCCAGCCCGGCGTAGTGGCGGCGCACCGCGTACGACGTCTCCACCTCACGCGTGGTGACCAGCGCACCGATGCGCAATCCTTCGACGGGGTCGAACCCGAGCATGTTCATGCCGGGAATTTTCTTGATGTCGATGACGTGCGCGGGTTGCCGGTGTGATTCCTTGATCTGTACCAGCAGGTCGGTGCCGCCCGCGAGCACGCTGGCTCGACCGCCGCAACGGTGCAGCAGCGCGGATGCCTCTGCAAGCGTGGCGGGTTCGAGATATTCAAACGCTCTCATCGTCGCTCCTGTGTGGATGCTTGCGGCCCGTGCGCACCATGCCTGCCGCTGACCGTGAATCCATGATGGTTGCCACACGATCATCGGTAAATCCCCATAACCGGATTTATTGATCGTGTTACCCTCTGAATCGACTGCCATGAATACACGACAGAGCAGGGGGAGACATGCCCAACACCAGCAACATGAACGTTTCACTGCGCCAGTTGCGCGCGTTTATCGCCGTGGCGGAGGAACGTCATTTCACGCGCGCCGCCGAGAAGCTCAACTTGTCGCAGTCTTCCGTGAGCGCGCTGATTCACGAACTCGAGGCAAACCTGGGCCTCAAGCTGTTCGATCGCCACACGCGGCTGATGCAGATCACGCAGGCCGGTGCCGAGTTGCTGCCGATGGTCAAGAAGGCCGTCAGCGATATCGACAGCGTGCTGGACAGCTCCGCCGAGCTGCGCACACTGGGGCGTGGACGCGTATCCATCGCCGCGTCATCGATCCAGGCCGCGCTGATGCTGCCGCGCTTTATCCGCGAATACTGCGTGGGCCATCCGGGCGTGAAGGTCGAACTGCACGACGTAGCCGAGGACGAGGTGCCGCGCATGGTCAGCGCCGGCGAAGTGGATTTCGGCATTGGCACGATCCCCGAAGGCCAACCTGACCTGGCCGCGCATCGCCTGTCCACCGATGCGTTCGTGATCGTCATGCCGCCCAGTCATCCGCTGGCACGTCGGCGCAACCTGACATGGGAAGACGTGGCCCGGCTACCGGTGATCGGTCCGCACCGGGGCAACCCGATCCGCGATTGCCTCGATGCGGCGCTGGCAAAGCGGGGCATCACGTTGTCTCGGGTTCACGAAGTCTTCCTGCCGCTGACGATGGTCGGCATGGTCGATGCGGGGCTGGGCATCGCGGTCATGAGCACCGCGGTAACGCGGCTGACCTCGGCGCTCGGGCTGGTGACCGTCATGCCGCAGGACCCAGTGATCGAGCGGGAAATCTCATTGCTTACGCATGCGGACCGGTCGCTGTCGCCGCCCGCGCAATCGTTCCGGGACCTGCTGATGCGGCATCGGAGCGATCTCGGCAAGTAGCGACCGGCCGGCATGCGCCGGTCAGGCCGCCTTCTTGGTCAGCATTTGCGGCGCCTCTTGCGAACTACGCACATTGAACAGCACGTTCAGCAGTACCGCGCATAGCGTGCCCAGCAGGATGCCGTTCTGGCAGAACTTGGCGGCCAGTTCAGGGAGTTGCAGGAAGAAGCGGTCGGCCACCAGCGGAATCATCCCCAGCGCCACGCTGACCGCGACGATATAGGCGTTCTTCTTGTTCTCAATGAAATCCACATGACCCAGGATGCGTACGCCGGTGGCGGCCACCATGCCGAACATCACCAGCGCCGCGCCGCCCAGCACGTATTGCGGAATCGATGCGGCAAAGAACGCCAGCTTGGGCAGGCAGCCGAGCACGATCAGCATGCCGCCCGCCGTGGCGCACACCCAGCGGCTGCGCACGCCAGTCACCTGCACCAGCCCCACGTTCTGCGCGTACGACGTATAGGTGAAGGTGTTGAACACCGCGCCGACCAGCGCGCCAACGCCATCCGCGCGCAGGCCACGCGCAAGGTCGTCGGGCGTGACCGGCTTGCCGACGATTTCACCGAGCGCCAGGAACTGACCCACACCCTCGATCATGATCACCACCATCACCACGCACAGCGTAACCGACGTCATCAGGTCGAACGTGGGCCAGCCAAAGTGGAACGGCGTGATCAACGCCACCCAGTCCGCCGCATGCACGCCGGCAAAGGTCACCTTGCCAAGCGCCACTGCGATTACGAAGCCGACCGTGATGCCGACCAGGACCGCGACATTGCAGAGAAACCCCTTGAAGAACGCAATCATGCACAGCACCGTCAGCAGCACGATGGCCGCGATGCCGAGGTGGATCGGCAATCCGTACGCGGGGTTCGGCACCGGACCCGTAGGTGTGTTGAGCATCGGGTTGCCGCCGGCCGCCCAGTTCACGCCGACTCGCATCAGCGAAATGCCGATGATCAGCACCACGGTACCGGTCACGACCGGCGGAAACCAGCGGATTAGCCTGCTTACATAAGGCGCGGCCAGGAACGTGAACACGCCGGCCACCATCACCGCCCCGAATACGGCGGGCAACCCGAGCGACGGATTCGATCCGGTGGCAATGATCGGTGCAATGGCAGTGAACGTGACGCCCATCATCACGGGCAGGCGGATACCGATCTTCCAGACGCCAATGCTCTGGAACATCGTTACCAGCCCGCAGCAGAACAGATCGGCGGCGATCAGGAAGGCGATCTGGTCCTTGGGAAGGTGCAAGGCGCCGCCAATGATCAGCGGCACCGCAATCGCGCCTGAATACATTACAAGAACGTGTTGCAGGCCAAGCGCGGCCAGACGCAACGGCGGAAGAACTTCATCGACCGGATGCACGGGATCTTTCCCATGCGAACCATGCGGAGTGGGTTGGGGGATCATGCTGTCTCCTTCATCATCCAGGCCGGAACTGCCCGCATGGCTGGCTGGAAGAGGACGCTGCAGTTGCCGCCCCCCGTGGTCTGATGCCACGTTTCCGCTACCTGCGTATGGTTGTCAGGGCAGCATGCCAGCCACCGGACATTGGGTAAATGGGGCGCATGGATTAATCGATCGGCTCTGCCGATCAATGGCATCCGGCGCTGGTTCGATTGCGTACGACTCAGTGTTTTCCCGTATCGATGCGCGCCAGCAGCGCTGCCGCGCGTGCCATGGCGTCGTCGTCGATTTGCGCCCGGATGCCGTCGAAGCCGGGCCCGCGCGTGGCGTCCAGCCCCATCCGCGACGTGGTACCCACGCCTGATGCGGAAGGGTCCAGCGCGCTGCCGGGCAGGCCATCGACCACCACCACATCGAGATGCGGTTGCAGATGCGTGGCAATGGCCCACAGCACCTGTTCGTCGCGCGTGATGTCCACGTCGTGGTCCACGGCCACTACGGTCTTCAGGTAGGGGTCCCAGCCGAGCAGGCCCAGCATGACCTGGCGCGCCTCGCCGGGCCGCGACTGGCGCAGCGCCACGTAGGCATGGAAATGCGTGCCGGAAGATGGATAGTGCACCGCGGTGACGGACGGGAAGCGCTCCATCAGCTTTTCCACCATCTCGGATTCGCGTGGAATCCGGCCCAGGTTCAGGTGCTCCGCCGAGTTGCCGCCAACGACGTCGACCAGCCATGCGTCGGAGCGCCGCATCACGGTTTCCACGCGCAGCAGGTTGTTGGTCGAACGGTCGGACGAATATCCCGTGAACTCACCGAACGGGCCTTCCTCCACGCGCGCGGTGGGATCGAGCACCCCTTCGAGCACGATTTCCGCATGGGCAGGCACTGCAATGCCATAGCGCGGCGTGCGTACGACTTCAAGCGGTGCGCCGAACAGGCCGCTGGCCACATGACGCTCGTCCACGCCATACGGCAGGCGCGCCGCGCCGGCCAGCATGAACAGCGGATGCGCGCCAATCACCATGGCCACGGGCAGCGGCTTGCCTTGTTCGACGGCGCGCTGGTACATGCGCCACAGATGGCCGCGCGAATGCAGGCTGGTGGCAATCTCGCTCGGCGAGTGCAGCATCGAACGGTGATAACTGGCATTGCCGAAACCAAGTTCGTGGTCTTCGGCAATCAGGATCGCGTTGGTGATATACGGCCCGCGATCGGTGGCAAAGTGCCGAATCGCCGGCAAGGTGGTCAGGTCCACCTGTTCCTGCACGATGCCGGTGACCGCGCCAGATTCCAGCACGCGCGGCGCCATCTGCCGACGGCTGCGCGCCTGATACTCGGCGTGGATGCCTGCCGGCGCTACGCCACCAAGCATGCGGCCCACACGTTCGCGCGACGCAAACAGGTTGGTCACCAGTGGCGTGCCCAGACCAGCTACGTCGTCGAAAACCAATACGGGGTGGCGGTTTTGCGCGGCCAGCGTCCAGACCAGCGCGGTGGGTTCCTGGTTGGCCGTGACGGGCTCGCGCACGGTCAGTACATCGTCGGGAAACGCCGCGCGATACGCGGCAAGAAATACGTGGAAATCCTGCGACGTGTCGTCGAACGCCGGCAGGCTTGCAGATGAGGCAGTCATGGCATGGCTCCGCTTGGGGTAATACCAACGGGATACCGTTGCCGCGCACGGCGCGCCGCCAAGTGGCGGCAGCATCCGTGCGTGACCAGACGGGAAGGGTGCGGCGGCGCGCGAATCAGCGCGTGCTGGCGTACGTATCCTTCAGACGTGCCTGGGCCTCTTCGTGGGTCTTGGGCGGCGCCGTGGTTTCGATACCGACCAGACGGGCGATGTTGTTGCCCATATAGTCTTCCAGGCCGTCCTCATCCAGATCCATGCCCTGCGGCGCGGGGCCGCACAGCATTTCCAGTTCGCGCAGCCACATGCCCGGCTCATTGGGCGGCGTATCGGTACCGAACACGATCTTGTCGCGCGGCAGCTGGCGCGCGAATTCGACGATGCGCGACTGGAAGCACCAGCCCGATTCGCAGTACACGTTGGGCGTATCCATGGCCATCCAGAACGCCTCGAACGAGTAGTTGCCACCGGTCTGGATGCCAAAGTGCCCAATGATGAAATTGACCATCGGGAACTCGCGGATCACCGGATAGAACATCGTCGGAATCGTGTACGGACCGTCGCCGGTATGGATCAGCACCACGATGTTGTACTTGGCGCAGACCTTCATCGCCGGGCGCAGCCAGTCCAGCGCGCGGTCGGGCCGGTAGCCATGCATGTTGGCGTGCAGCTTCAACATCTTGAAGCCGTACTCCTTCACGTGGAATTCCAGCTCCTGCGCGCCTTCTTCCGGACCCCAGCGCGGATTGAACGTGAAGTTGCCGATAAAGCGGTCCGGATACTTCTGGCACAGGCTGGCCACGTAGGCCATATAGTCGCGGATGCCTTCGCGGCCACGCCGGTTGCCGTCCCGATAACCGGTATTGCCCGGCGGCGGCTGGATAAAGCCCATGTCGATACGGCGCGGCTTGCCGTTGATCATGTAGGGGCCGTCCATCATCTTGAGCAGGCGTTCGCCGGTGAAGGGCTCGCCCGTATGCCGCCAGGCCTCGTCGACGAGGTTGGTGGGGTGCAGGTGGGTATCGATAATCATGTTGGTATGCTCCGTCTGAATCTCGTTGATCGGGCCGTGCTCATGCCGCCAGGCGCGCCTTCGCTTCTTCGAGCGTGCGCGGCACCGGCGTCGGTTCGAGGCCGATCATGCGGGCGACGTTATTGCCGAGGTAGTCCTCGAGCGTGTCTTCATCGAGATTGAGGCCCTGCGGCGGTTCGAAGCAGAGCACCTCCAGCAAGCGCAGCCACATGCCGGGCTCGTTGGGCGGCGTATCGGAGCCGAACAGGATCTTGTGTTTGGGCAGCACCTTCGCAAACTCGACGATGCGCGACTGCAGGCACCAGCCCGATTCGCAATAGACATTGGGCATGTCCATGGCCATCTGGAATGGCTCGAAGCAATACACACCACCGGTCTGCACGCCGAAATGCGCCATGATGAAGTTCACCGTCGGGAACTCCTTGATCATCGGCACCCATTCGGTGGGAATGCTGTACGGGCCGTCGCCGGTATGCAGCTTGACCATCACGCCCAGCTCCGCACACTTCTGCAGCGCGGGGCGCAGCCAGTCCAGTGCACGGTCCGGACGGTACGCATGCATGTTGGCCTGGAACTGGACCATCTTGAAGCCCAGCCGCTTCACATAGTGCTCGATCGCGTTGACGCCGTTTTCCACGCCACAGCGCGGGTTGTAGACAAAGCAGCCGATAAAGCGGTCCGGATACTTTTCCACCATCTCGCGCGTGTACGCCATGTAGGCGTCGATCGACTCGGACCCGGAACGCACACCATCGGTGTACGTATAGATCGTGTTGCCTTGCGGCGGCTGGATGAATGCCTTGTCGATGCGGCGCGGCTTGCCATTGATCGTGAACGGCCCGTCCATCATCTGGATCAGGCGCTCGCCGGTAAACGGATCGCCGTCGTGCCGCCAGGCCAGGTCGACCAGGTTGGTCGGATAACAACTGGTGTCGATGATCATTGAGATCCCCTAACGATGACTCTGGTGAAAGACTTGGAGTCGTGTCAGGGAAGTGGGACCGGTCTGGTCATGACATCACTGACAGGAACTCCGTCAGTGAGCAATCTCCAGATGAACCTCGCGGCATTGCGCCGCTGCTGTTCAATCGACCGCTTCTACCCACGCGTTGTTTATATAGCGTCGCGTTCGTGCGCGTCAAGCGTGAGTTGTGGTGCGGTGCAAGAAACTGGTGGAGAATCCATGTTCGGATAGATCTGATCTGGCCCGCCTGTTGCATCGCTATCGGCCAGGCCATCGCACGCCGCGTGGGGACTGGCAACCGATTAGCCGATGGAATCGGTACATCGTCTTGAGCAGGGCTGTGGCAATCCTCCCATTTCAGGGCGAGGTCGCGCCGCCAGGTGCCGGGACAACAGCGACGTGACCAGACTGCCAATGCCGGCTGCACCCATGATCCAAGCCATGGTCCAGGGCGTGCCGTCTGAAAACCAGCCAACCATGGCCGCACTCAGGATGCCGCTGCCATAGTGCATGGCGCCCACTACCGACGATGCCGATCCGGCCTTGTGGGGAAACGCCGCGAGCGCGCCAGCAACGGAGTTGGCAACGATCAGGCCGTTCATGGACATGTACACGAAGATCGGCAGGACCAGTCCCGTCAGGCCACCCCAACCGTAGCGTGCGTCAAGCGCGAGGACGATGCCCGAAACCGCCAATACCCAGGTACCAAGGTGAAACAGACGCTCGCTGCCAAATCGCTTCAGCAACCGCGCGTTAAGGAAATTGGCGGCCATCATGCCGACAATGTTCACGCCAAACAGTAGTCCGTAGGTGCGTGGGCTGACATGGTAGTAGTCGATATAGGCAAACGGCGTCGCGACAACGAACGTATACGCGCCAGCGTAGAAAAATCCCCCAGAGAAGGCATAGCCGATCAAGCGTGGATCGCTGATGAGCGCGACATAGTCCCGCATGATATGGCGCATCGGTGCGGTCGTCCTGCGATCGATTGGCAGTGTTTCGGGTAAAGCGCGTATTGCTAGCAGTGTCAGCAAGCCGACGATAGCCAGGCTCCAGAAGATGGCCTGCCAGGACCACCATGCCAGGATCTGGCTACCGAGCAAGGGGCCCAGAAGCGGCGCCACGCCCATGATCAGAATCAGCGTCGACAACACACGTGCCGCGTCATCCCGTGCGTACAGGTCGCGGACCATCGCCCGTGCCAGCACTGGGCCAACACAGGCGCCCAAGGCCTGGACCACACGCCATCCCATCATCTGCCAGACGTTCACTGACATGGCGCATCCCGCCGAGCCGATAATGAACAGGACCAGGCCGATGGCAATCGGCAAGCGCCGGCCATGACGGTCTCCAATGGGGCCCCACACAAGTTGACCAACGCTGAACCCGATCAGGAATGCGGAGAATGTCAGTTGCAGGCTGGCTGGATTCGCATGCATGACGCGGCTGATAGTGGGCAGCGCGGGTAGATACATGTCGGTCGATACCGAGGCGAACGACATCAGTGCACTGAGTATCAGCATCATGCGCAGGCTTGCCTCGGGGTTTCCTGCGCGAAGCGGGGTCGGGGATGACTGGGGGGCGATCATCTGGTGTTCTGCGCGCGCGCGGGTCAAGCGCGTCAACTCGAAACCCCCAATGCTACGGACTGTCGACCTTGAGATTAAGCGGCCATTTACGCATGCAGTCTTGAGCTGCATTCATGAATCGCGTCGGCGTGGGCCGTCCGAAGACGTCGGATGGATTGCCTCAGTTAAAAGCGCCTGATGCAGCATAAATTTCAGCCCGCTCTCAGGGTAGGGCACAACCTTCCACGCATGGCCGTGACGCACCCGCTACGAAGCACTGCCAATCTTGTAAGGACGAGTCATGACCTCAAGAAGATGGCCGTCGGGATCGTCGAAATACAATCCCCGTCCGCCGTTGTGCGAATAGGTTTCACCGGCACGTTGCTTGCCGGGATCGGCCCAGTATTGAAGCCCCTTGTCCCGAATACGGGTGAAGACGCGATCGAACTTATCCTCGCCGATCAGAAACGCATAGTGCTGCATGGAAATCGCGTCGTTGCTTTCGAAGAAGTCGAGCGAGACTGCGTTGTCCAGCTGGACAACCAGCATCTGGCCGAACGCAACTGGCGTTGCGAGTTCCAGCAGCTCCACGAGGAAACTTGCGGATTTCTGCTTGTCGCTGCACCAGACGATGGTGTGGTTTAGCTGTACGCCCATGTTCTTATCCTCGCGAAATGTGGCGCCAAAGACCGCCGGCTCCCTCCTTAGGCAGGGTGCGATCGCCGCACAAGAACTCCCACATTCTGCCGATATATAGCGGAAAGCGGTGCGGTACTTCCGTACTTGAGCAGTTTGATATCGGAGGGTACGTTGCGCAGCGCAATCTCGGCGGTCAGTTTGGCATTTGGCCGGCTTCTTTTTTGCTTGTTGGTTTTGTTGGCAGTGCAACTACCTCTTGGTATTGCTACAGCGCATGCCATGTCCGCCGGCTGTTCTGCGCTTGGCTCGCTGGATACCGTCTCTTACAATAACAGCTTCCCGGCTGCCTCGTTCGCCAGTGGTGACACGGTAACCGTGTCCTACACCGACGATGGTGGAGATACGGCGACCATACCGCCCTTCGCGAGTGACTACGTGTTGGTCCAGGATGCCGCCACGACGAACCTGTATGGCTACGTCTATTACAGTAGCTCGAAAGTCAGTGGCCTGCATTCCTTGACCATCACGTCAAGCCAACTGACTGCCACTGGCCTGAGCCTCATGATCGCAACGGGAACGCACATTGGCACGGTTGCGATCCGCTGTACCGGCGCACTCACCGCACCCACCGTTGCCAACACGGCGACGACGGTTGCCGCCAACAGTTCCAACAACAACGTGACACTATCGATCACGGGCACGGCAACCTCGGTGGCCGTGGTGTCCGGCGCTAGCCATGGTACCGCCACAGCTTCCGGAACGAGCATTCGCTATACGCCTGCGGCTGGCTACTACGGAGTGGACAGTTTCACCTACAGTGCGGCCAATGGCGGGGGCACCTCTGCGACAGCCACTGCAAGTATCACTGTGACCGCCCCAACCATTACGGTCGCTCCGGCCACGTTACCCAATCCCACCGCGGGCGTTGCATATGCTCAGACCTTGACGGGTGGCGGCGGCGCGGCGGCATATACGTTTGCCGTCACCGCTGGCGTGCTGCCAACGGGCCTGTCGCTCAATGCGAGCAGTGGCGCCATCACCGGCACGCCTGCTGCAGCGGGAAACTTCAACTTCACGATCACGACCACTGACGGCAATGGCTTCACCGGTAGTCAGGCTTATGGCGTCACTGTGGCGGCACCCACCATTAGCTTCTTGACCACCACGTTGCCCACCGCCGGCGTGGCATTGGCCTATAGCCAGACCATCACCGCCTCGGGCGGCACCGCACCCTATACCTACGCAATCACCGCCGGTACGCTCCCGGCAGGCATGACACTGTCGGCGGGCGGCGTACTCAGTGGCACGCCAACCGCTGTAGGCAGCTTCAACTTGACGGTCACCGCGACGGACAGCAGCGGTGGCTTGGGGCCGTTCTCGAGCTCACGCAACTACACGCTGACCGTTTCGGCCGCAACGCTGTCGCTGTCACCGGCGACGCTGCCGGCACCGGGTGTCGGCGTTGCGTACAGCCAGACGCTGACAGCAACGGGCGGCGTGGCGCCATACACCTATGCCGTTAGCGCAGGAACGCTGCCAGTTGGCTTGACTTTGAGTACCGCCACCGGAGTGATCAGCGGTACACCGACGGCATCCGGTAATAGTACTTTCACGATCCAGGTGACTGACAGCAGTACCGGCACAGGCGCGCCGTTCAGTGCCACACGTGCGTTCTCGTTGAGCACGGGGCAGGGCATTCCAACCGCACCGGCGGTGATCGTAGGCACGAATCAGAACACACCAGTGACGATTCATGCCGCGGCAAATGCTACCAATGGCCCATTCACCAGCGTCGTTATCGTGGCGCCGCCTGCCAGCGGGACCGTTGCGGTCCAGGGGCTGGATATCGTCTATACCCCGGCATCGACGTCCTCCGGGGCCATCACATTTACGTACGCACTGCTGAATGCCGCGGGCCAGTCGGCACCGGTCCAGATCACGGTGAACGTGGCCGCAGTGCCGGTTCCGGTGGCTTCGGCGCAAGCCAGCGCCTCGGCTGGCAAAGTGGCCACGGTTAACATTACCGAGAATGCAACCGGCGGGCCATTCACAGGCGCCGCCATCGTGTCGGTCGTACCCGAGTATGCAGGGGAGGCGCGGTTGAGCCGTATCGCGCCGAAGACCGTGGCATCGGCGAATACGATTGGCGGAACGCCTGGCAGCGACTTCGTTGTCACGTTCACGCCGGCCGCTGCATTCGCGGGCACTGCCGTGATTACATACACGATCAGCAACGCCGTGGCGACCTCGCTGCCCGCCGAACTCCAGGTGATCGTGGCCGCGCGCCGCGACCCGTCGACAGACCCCGATGTCGCTGGATTGATCAACGCGCAAATCCAGGCGGCGCGCCGCTTTGCCGCCGCGCAAATCAGCAATTACAACCAGCGCCTGGAGCAGTTGCACGGCAAGGGCCGACCGGCATTCAGCAACACGCTGAACGTGGCGCTGCCGCGCGTCGATGGCGTGGACCCGCGTGCCTGCCAGGGCGTGGATGGCCTGGTGGCGCGCGACGAGTGCCAACGCGGCGCGGCAAGGAATCGTCGCACCAGTGCCACGCAACCCGGTGCCGCCGCATCGGCAGACGAGCCGAGGGGCAATGCCCCGCAAGATCTACCCGATCTGCCGACTACGGACAATGCGCGGGCCGGCAGCGCCGACGACACCCGCCTCGCATTCTGGACTGCCGGTACGGTCGATTTCGGTTTTGCCAATGTGGCAGCACAGCGTTCGGGATTCCGGTTTACCACCGGCGGCGTGACCGCCGGCGCGGACTATCGCGTGTCGGATCAGTTCACCGCCGGCGTTGGAATGGGCTACGGGCATGACGCGACCGACATCGGCTCATCCGGGACGCACAGCAATGCGGACGCGTTCAGCGTGGCGCTGTACGGTAGCTATCGACCCGCGCCATCCTACTTTGTCGATGGCGTTGCAGGGTACGGCGTACTGAGCTTTGATTCGCGCCGCTGGGCAGTGGATGAGGCCGCCTTTGCCAGTGGCAAGCGCGACGGACACCAGTGGTTTGCCTCGCTTTCATCAGGCTATGAACATCGCGATGCACGCTGGCTGATCTCACCCTATGGCCGCGTGCTGGTTGCCGCAAGCAAACTCGATACTTTCACCGAATCGGGTGCCGGCATCAATTCGCTGACGTACTTCGGGCAATCGGTGACGAGTGTGTCAGGGTCGCTTGGCTTGCGCAGCGAATACACGCAGCCGACCCGCTGGGGCATGTTCACGCCGTTTGCTCGCGTCGAGTATCAGCACGATTTCGAGGGGCAGAGCGCGGCCAACCTGTCGTACGCCGATCTGCTGGGCGTCGGCCAGGTCTACAGTGTGAAGGGCTCGCCGTTTGGCCGAGATCGCTTCCAGGTGTGGTTGGGCGGAAAGATGCGAACGAAGACGGTTACGTTCGGATTGGACTACAACGTGATGCTCGGCATGAGCGGGCTGCAGCAGGGAGTGAGACTGACGCTGGCGGCGCCATTTTGATCGCAGCTTTGTCGCGGTGCGGCGGCTCGCAGTCACCGGAGACATTACCTATACTTTTCTGCAGAGGAACCACCTCAGCATCACATTTCGCGCACAACTCGCGCGGTTCGGGCACCCGGGGGAACCTGCTCCAGTGCAGGGGGTGCAATGGATTGTCGATCGGCTGTGTTGTCCACACCATGCCTTCGTCCGGCGCTGCCCGGAGGGGATGGCGTTTTTGTGTCTCCTGACCCGCAACCTGGTGGGAGACCGGCATGACTCGCATTGTCCTCACGCATCTCTCCGGATCCAAGGCGCACCAGATCGAGCAGTTCGAAGCCGAGGCGTTCGACGAGCTGATCCTCGGCCGGGATCCCGCCGCCGCCGTCGTCTTTGACCCGCAGCGCGACGATCTGGTGAGCCGCCGGCATGCGGCCATCCGCATCGGGAAGGAGAATCCGCCGCGCTTCCTCCTGGTCGATCTTGGCAGCAGCAACGGTACGTTCCACAATGGCCATCCTGCCAGCGGTGAAGCGCTGCTGGCGCCGGGCGACACCATCGAACTGGGCGAGGGCGGACCGCGCCTGACCTTCGACCTCGAACCCCGGCCGGCACCGGTTCTCGCCGAGACGCGGCTCGTCAACGCCAAAGAGCTGGCGGGCACGCGTGTGATGGCGCGGGAACCGGAAACGGATACCGCTAGCCGCAATCACGACGCCCATCATGTGGGCAAGGAAACCGTCCTGCGGATGATGGAGACGGAGCGGCGTTCGATCAGCCACAAGGTGCTGATCGGCGCAGGCGTGTCGGTCGCCATCGTGGCGATCGCAATTGCGGCCTTCGTCCATTTCGGCGGGTTCATCGGCAAAAGCCCGCAAGCCATCGCCGCGGAGTTCGGTCCCGCCACCGTAGTAGTGGAAGCGCGCTGGCATATTGTCGACAAAAACACCGGACGACAGGTTTACCAACGCATCTGCGTCGTGGACAACCTGCGCCTGCCTTGCTTCCTTCAGATCGACAATGGCCCGGTCCAGCGCTGGCTCACCACCGATGACGACGATCACCGCGGTATTCCGATCGAAGTAAGCGGGCGCGGCAGCGGCTTCGTGGTGAAAGACCAGGGCTTTATCCTGACGAACAAGCACGTCGCCCAGGGATGGAGGGTGCCGGATTTCATGGACTTCGACGCGAAGGGCGGCATCCTCATCAAGATCACGACAGCGGGGCAGGGTGACTTCAGCATGTCCCGCATCAATCCGCGGGCCTTCCGTAGCCTGCGTGGATGGGACTTCGAGCATCCGGTGCGGATGATCCGGCCGAACTTTGCGGCGCCGGGCGGGATGGGCGTCGGGACGATGTCGCTCGCCATGCTGGATGGGCGCAACCAGACGCTGTCGGTGCGGTTTCCGGATACGCGCGCGAGCGTGGAGGCGCGCCTCGTGAAGTCATCCGCCGAGGCCGACGTCGCACAGATCAAGGTCGATACCTCGCGCAAGCTGCCGACCATCAACCTCGCGTCGGTCGGCTCGCGCCCGAGCGTGGGCGAGCGGGTGACCGTGCTTGGCTATCCAGGAATTTCAGAGGAAAAGCATGCAGTCATCCAGTCGAGCGAAGGCGGCAACATCACGAGCCTCGTCGAGCTCGTTCCGCAACCGACTGTGACGGAGGGCATCATCGCCAAGGTGGGCGACACGGTGAAGACAGAGAACAACGTGCAGACCTTCGATACGCTCGGCGACGTTTACCAGCTTACGGTGACCGCGACCGGCCATGGCAACAGTGGTGGCCCGGTATTCGACCGCGACGGCAAAGTGATCGGCCTGTTCACATATTCCCGGTCCATCGGTGACGAGCGTGTCACGTTCGCGGTCCCGATCAAGTACGGGCTTGAGTTGCTTCTGAACTGACGCTATGCCGGCCATGAGCGCCTTGGACACCTCCACGCCGCCAGACTTGCCACGCGTCTCGCGCCTGCGGCTGGCGTGCGCGATGCAGAGCGACACCGGCTGCGTGCGCCCGCACAACGAAGACGCGGTCGGCTGCATGATCCCGCGCGACGACGACCCACTCGCGGTCGCCGGCGCGCTGGCTATCGTGGCCGACGGCATGGGTGGGCACGCGGCCGGCGAGGTCGCCAGCCAGATCGCGCTGCGGACGGTGCTTCATGCGTACTACGCGAGCGCCGGGCCGCCGCCTGAAGCGCTGGCCGCCGCGCTGGTAGCCGCCAATGACGCCATCTGCGAGCGGGCCGGCGCCGATCCTGCCTGCAAAGGCATGGGCACCACGTGCAGCGTAGTGGCGATTGTCGACGACAGGGCCTATGTGGCGCACGTGGGGGATAGCCGCATCTATCTGCTCCGCGGCACAGGTTTCCAACAACTGACGCAGGACGATTCGATGGTCGCCACGATGGTGCGCGATGGGCTGCTGACGGAAGAGCAGGCGCGTCGGCATCCCCAGCGGCACGTGCTGGAGCGCGTGCTGGGCACCAGGGATTTCCAGCCTGCCGTATCGCCGCAAGGCATGCCGCTGCTGCATGGCGACCTGCTCGTACTGTGTACTGACGGCATCAGCGACCAGATCGACCCTGCGATGCTGGCATCGGTAGTCAGCTCGCATGCGCCCGTCGATGCGTGCCGAAAACTGGTGGAACTGGCACGCGAGGCGGGCGGAGCGGATAACGCGACGGTCGCCATCTGCGGCTTCGAGGCCCAACCGCATGCCGCGCGGTCGGACCAGTCGATCCGCACCACGCGCGAAACGCGCGCCGTCTGACCATCACGCGCAAGGTGGAGTCGCCATGTCGCCACGGCAAATCGGCCACTACGAGATCCGCACCCTGCTGGGACGTGGCGGCATCGGCGAGGTGTATGGCGCGTTCGATACTGAACTCGAGCGCGAAGTCGCCATCAAGACCTTGCGCCCCGAACTGAGCCTCGACAAGGGCTTTCTCGAACGCTTCCGCGCCGAGGCCACCAGCCTCGCCCGGCTCAACCATCCCAATATCACGACCCTGTACGCGCTGTTCCGCGATGGCGACACCGTGTGCATGGTGATGGAACTCGTGCGTGGCCATACGCTGGAGACCATGCTTGAGCGCCTCGGGAACCTCCCGGTACGGGACAGCCTCGCCGTCGTCATCCAGGCAGTGATGGGCCTGCGCTACGCGCACCGGATGGGCGTGATCCACCGCGACATCAAACCGTCGAACCTTATGTTGACCGAGGGCGGTACGCTGAAGATCATGGACTTCGGCATCGCCCGCATCCAGGGCTCGCAACGCCTGACGCGGCAGGGCGATGTGGTGGGCACGCTCGCCTACGCGTCGCCGGAACAGTTGCGCGGCAACGAGGGCGATGGTCGGAGCGACCAGTACAGCCTGGCGACGGTCCTCTACGAAATGCTGTCCGGGCGGCTGCCGTTCAACGCGACCAGCGACTACGAACTGATCCGCGCCCAGGTGGAAACTGTGCCCCCGCCGCTGGCGCCGCTGTGCGGAGATCTCGACCCGGTGGTCGAGGCAGCGCTGATGCGGGCTCTGTCCAAAGCGCCCGAGGACAGGTTCGAGACGGTGGAGGACCTTGGCCGCGCGCTGGGGGCATCGGCCTTGCTGGCCGATGCGCCGGATATCGTGCGCGAGGGCGTCTGGCAGTCATTCCTGACGCACGAATTGCGGGCCACTCGCGTTGCACCGCCGCATACGACGGTAAGAGCGACCGGGCAGGGCGATGCGGCGGATACGGTGGATAGGGCGGCGACGGCACCGCATGAGGCGGGGCATCATGTCACGCCGTTGTTTGCGCGCTCCACCACGCTATCGGCTGCTTCTGCGCCTGCTTCTGCGCCGATCGCCCGCACGACGACGGCAAGGATCGATATGCCGCCATCTCCCACCGCCGTTCGGCCGGTTACCGCCAATACCACGGCCAGTCCGCCACGCGCGCCGGCCCGCTCGCGCCTCATGGTGGTCGGTGCGGCTGGCACCGGTCTCGTCTTGTTCGCAGGCGCGTTGGCGTGGGTGATGATGCGTCAGCCCGAATCTGCTCCGAAGCCGACCGTGGCGAGCGTCCCGGCACAGCCGGCCCCTTCGCCCCAGCCGCCGGCGGAAGAGGTACCGGTCAATCTACCGCCGATCTCGCTGGTCCCACAGCCCCCGGCACCGGCGACTCCATCGCCGCCCGACCTGGAAGGCAGCGTTGGGCAGGTGCTCGATTCCGGAGCGCTGATCGTGTCGGGAAAAATCGTCAACCTGTTCTCCATCGTCGGCGAGGACGGCAAGCCGGCCAAGGCAATGCAGCGCTATTTGAAGGACAAGGGCAACCAGCTTCAGTGCTTCGCGAAGGGCAAGGCGTTCCAGTGCTTCGCCAACGGCGAGGACATTGCGGAGCACGCCCTGCGCAGCGGATGGGCGCGCACGCGGGCCGGGGCGCCCGCGCCGTATGCCGACGCGGAGCAGCAAGCGCGGCGCGCGCGGCTCGGCGTGTGGGCAACGTAGTGGGAGAGAGGGAGAGTGGGAGAGGCGGTGTCACCTGACAAGGGGAGGGGAATTCCAATGAAAGCGTGGATGTCGTCAATTGCCTGCCTGAGCGCGGCAGGTGCGATGGTCGCGGGATGTGCGCAGGATGGCTCGATGAACCTGGGCGGCATGGACAAGACCACGTCGGGTGCACTCATGGGCGCAGGCGCCGGGGCGCTGGTGGGTGGTGTGGCCGGCAAGGGCAACGCGGGGGCCATTGTCGTGGGCGGGCTGGCAGGCGCGCTGCTGGGAGGCATCATTGGCAAAGTCATGGACGACCGCGACCGGGCGGCGCGGGAAGCCGCACTGAGGCAGGCGTTGCAGACCTCGGAAAACAACAAGCCCCAGACCTGGCACAACGCGAAGACGGGCAACTCCGGTTCGATCAAGCCGCTCAGCGGGTACTCGAAATCGGCGAGCGCCAGGACGTGCCGCGATTTCACGGAGACGTATGTGAAGGACGGCAAGTCGTACGAACAGACATCGCGCGCATGCCGTAACGCCAACGGCGAGTGGGAGTTGGCCAACCAGAAGTGAATGCCGAGGTCGTCGGACATGGAACGGAGGCGGTACGTGGTGCTGTCGTGCGTGGTGCTCGGCGCGGTGCTCGAATTCGGCAGCGGAGTTGCCGTCAGCATGGCGGCGGGGCATGGCGGCGAACCAGCCGGGGAAAGAGGACGGGACGGCATGCAGCGCAGCGGCACGGCGTTTTTCGTCACGCTGGCGGGGGAGATGCTCACCAGCGCGCACGTGGTTCGTGGATGCCGCCGGATCGAGGTCTGGGCTAGCGATGGCAAGCGCCTTCCGGTATCGCTTGTCGCGACGGATGACCGCCGCGATCTGGCGCTGCTCGCAACGCAGCAGGCCGTGACCGCTGTCGCGCGACCGGTCGCGCGGAGCGCGCGCCAGGGCGCGCCGATCTACACGATCGCGTTCGGCATCACGCCTTCTTCGCCGCTGGTGCCGGTGATGACACGCGGCCATTTGCATGGCAATGCCCAGCCGAAGGGACACCGGCTTCTGGTGCTGCGTGCCGCACTGTACGCAGGCAACAGCGGCGGGCCGGTCGTCGATGCGAAGGGCGGCCTGCTCGGCATGGTTGTGGGCCGGTACGAGAAGAAGCCCGATCTCGGCGTTGCGGTGCCGGCCGCGGATCTTGCGCAGTTCCTGGCGGCGCATTCCCTGCCAGGCCAGCCAGCAACGCACGCGGCGGATAAGGACCCGGACACGGCGTTGCGGCAAGTGTCGGCGCTGGTCCAGTGCGTGGAATGACAGGCGGGTACCGACGGCGCGCCCGCGCACCTACACTCAATTGGAGGCCTGCGCCGCGTCGGTCGCGCAGGACGCCGTGACAGGAGAGTATCGACATGGCACACGTCACTCTGACATTCCGGCCCAGTATCCTGCTACTGGCACTTTGCCTTCTCTGTGCAGCGCCGGTATCCCGCGCGGGCGGCAACCTCATCAAAGAGGAAGACATCAGCGAGCAGGCGATCACCAACGCGCTGGTTCCGCATACTGCATTGCCAAACGAACCCACCGCGAACGAGCCCGCCGCCCGGACCGAGACGCTGGGCATCCAGGTGCGCGACAGCACCGCCATGCCCGATAGCAGCGCGGGGCCGACGACGACGGCCGCGTCTGCAAACCTCCTGATCACGTTCACCAGCAACTCGGTGAAGCTGACGCGCAGCGCGCGCGTGGCGCTCGACAAGGTGGCGCGCGCCTTGAAGTCGAGCCAGCTTTCGCCCTATCGCTTCCGCGTGGAAGGCCACGCCGATCCGCGTGGGTCCGCGCCAGCCAATCTGAAACTATCGGAAAGCCGCGCCCAGGCGGTGGTGGAGTACCTGACCGTCGAAGGCGGCGTGCCCTCGATCCGCCTGACGCCGGTGGGGAAGGGCTCGGCCGAACCCTTGAACGTACAGAATCCCACCGCGCCTGAAAATCGCCGTGTGACCATCGTCACTGTGCAGTCCACCCAGCCGTAGAGGCCATCGCGACCTGCTCGGCCATATCGGGTTGCCGATGATCCGTCGCCCTGGAGCATTGTCGCTCCAGGCGAAGCCGATTCATTGCCGTTACTTCTTGTCCGTCTCGGAATACCAGTACGTCCGCTTGCGCTTGCCCACACCGGCGATCTTGATCTTCTGGACGCCCAGGCCCGACGTGTCGTCGCCACCGCCGCTGCTGGTCTGATTGCCGCCGCCCAGCAGCACGGGCACCACCGTGCTCTGCCCACCGCTGTCGACGACGACCATTCCAAATACCGAAGAGGGCGGGAAGCCGCCGCCGTCGAGAATCACGTAGCGGTTGTCGTTCTGGCCCTTGGCCGTCAGGAAGCTGTACGAATAGCTGCGCGCCGTACCCAGGTTCGGATAGCACATGCCGGCGACCGGTACCGATGGCGTGTTGGTGCCGACGGTCGTGTAACCCGCGACGGTCAGTGGCGCATTGACGGCCTTCTCGCCCGGGTGCGTCAACGTGATGTAGAAGCCGTAGCGCGAACCATCGTACTGCCCCGATGTGGCATCGAACAGGCTGCCCTCGGTCAGCGGCGTCCAGGTTGCCGGCACGCCATTGATGTTGAGGTCCCTGACCATGTAGAGCCGGTTGATCACGTTATAGGCTGTGCCTGGCGTGGTAGAGGCCGAGTAGAGCGGATGCTCGCGATCGCCCGATCCGATCGACACGGCATCGTAGGTGCGCGTCGACACCACGTCCGGCGGATAGAAGAACTTGCGCGCGTTGTTGGTGCTGGCGGCGCCGCCAAGCGTGGCCAGCCGCGTGACGGTCCAGTTGGCGGGTGCGTTGCCGGCCGTGGTTTCGAAATCCGCACGCCAGATATTGCCGCCGACATCGCCCACATAAAGCCGCTCGGCATAGCCGTCGCCGTTGCGGTCAAGTGCCGTGACGTCCGACGGGATCGCGCGCGTCATCGTCGGCACCGCCAGGCACGTGCCGCTGACACCGCTGCACGACGGTTGCACCGACCAGACGATATTGCCCGTGTAGGCATCGAACACGATCACGCCGCGGCCCATCGTATTGGTGCCTGGGGCAGGATCGCTGTCTTCGGCGGTGTCGTAGCCGGCGCCCATCACGACCACCGGGTTGCTGTAGCCGCGCACCCGCATGACCTTGGGTTGCGACCATGTCTGCCCCAGTTCGGCGATATCCGTGTTGGTTCGCTTCCAGACAAAGCGTGGGACGGCAGGATTGGTAACGTCCAGCGCGTAGACCATGCGGCCGCCGCGTCGTGCGGTCAGGTACAGCAGGATGCGCGGATTGGCCGGATCGCGCATGTCCTGCATCACCGTAGTGCTGCCATCGAAGAAATAGTCGCGTGGTTGCGGTGCGGGCGAGATGCCCGACGGCGTGGTGGAGAGTTGGACTTCGGGCGAGTTCGTGTAAAGCCGCGCGAGCTTGCCGATGAATTCCGGCGCGATGAAACCCCACAGTTCACCGCCCGGCCGGACCGCGCCAATGCCTTGCGTCTGGTTGCCGTTGACCGCGTGGAATACGCCATCGTTGGTGCCGTAGAACACTACCACGCCCGTGCTGCCGCCATAGTTGACCACCGCGGGGCGCGAGTGCAGCACGTCGGCATGGATCGATGAGCGTACCGTCACCGGCGAGCCCGGGCCGGCTTCGGCCTCCACGCCAGCAATGCTGGTGTTGTCGGCAGCGGCCTCGTCCTGGCCGCGTACCCAGGCAATCAGCTTGGGCAGTTCCGTCGCGGAGATCGTTGCCGCGCCATTGCTGCCGCTGTTGATGGCGGTCAGGCCGGCGGTACCGGTAAGCCAGCTATTGCTGCTGTCGAACGAGGGCAGCGCGCCGGAAGCCGGGCAATTGCCCTCGCCATTGCAGGTCAGTAACGTGCGTCCGCTCTGGCTGGTCAGCCACTGCACGCGCATGTTTTCGGCCACGCCGCCTTTCTCGACAACTTCGCCATCGGGGGAATCGAGCGCCCATCCCGCGCTGGAAGGGCTATTCTGCCAATAGCCCTTTTTCGGCCAGTTCGTGACGCTGGCGCCGTACCCGCTGCTGGTAAAGCTGGCCGGCGGATCGGCCGTCCAGTAGCTGACCGCGTTCGGCGAGATGAAGCCCGTTGCCGCGTTACTGATGGCCGCCGCGCCGGTGGAGTCCTGCAGGATCAGCTTGCCCTTGGCGTCATAACCGACCTTGTACTGCTTCAGGTTGCCCATCCAGCGCGGCGCGGCGGTAGCGTCGGGGCGGAACATGCCCACGTAGACCTGGTTCAGGAACTGCCCTTGCGCATTGACCGAGGCCGGAAGACTGACCGAGGCGAACACACTGTTCACGGCCTGCACTTCGTTGAAGATGGCCAGCAGCGCCGATGTCAGCGCCGCCACATCGCCAAGCTGCACCACGTAGACCTTGCCGCCGCCATTGGTGCCCATGCTGCTGGCAAGCTGCACATAGTCGGGGTTCTTGCCATCGGTGACCGCAATCGTATACGTGGTCACGTTCTGGCGGTTGTCGACGTTGTTCAGCACGTCGGTCTGGTACATGAAGCGCGTCCATTCATCGCCCCAGTTGCTCTGGTACTTGTTCGCGCTGGTAGGCAGCACGATCTCCTGCAACTGGGTGGTGCTGGCCTTGGCGTCATTCTTGAGCGAATCGTAGGCCTTGGTACCGGTGTCCTGCGGCTTGCCGTTATTGACCGCGTTGGCGATGTAGATGACGAAGTTGCGCTGGCACGGGTTGTCGATCGGGGTGGTGTACTGGGTGCCGGACAACCCGATGTTGCCCGAATAGAACGCCCACGCTTCCTGCATCGAGCCGCCAACCTGCGAATTGTTCGAGTTGTCGGCCTGGCGGTCGATCGTCTTGATATAGGTCAGGAAGTTGTCGACGCCAGTCTTGTCCATCAGCGGCAGCTTGTAAGGCGCTGCCGAAGGGAAGCGCATCTTGCCGCCCACATTGCTCCCGGTGCCGAACATCATCATGCCGAGGTTCAGGTTGCCGAGCAGGGTATCGCTGGTCTTGATCGACGATACCGCGCCGTAGAGCGCGCATTGTTCGGCGCCCACGTCCTTGCCGACGTTGTTGCTGCCCACCACGCCCGCGGTCTTGCAGTCGAAAGTCGCCGCGGCATCCCATGTCGACGCGTTGTCGAGCACAATCAGCACATTCGGTTTGCCGGCGTTGGGCTGGAGTCCGGTGTAGAGGTCGATATCCTCGGCCATGGCCGGCAGCGCCGTCAGGATTGCCATGCTACTGACAAGCGCGAAACGAAGGGCGGATGTTCGCATGATCGGTCTTTCTGATGAACGCGGAATTCGTTGAACGGGAATCAGGGGCAGGCGGTGCCATATGGCACGCGCACGGAGATGCCCTGGTGCAGCGTGGCGCTGGTGCTGGTGACGCCGGCGTCGCTGACATTGGCTGCGACATCCCATTGCGTGGCATTGCAAAGCGAATTGCCGCCGGCAGCGCCACTGCCGGTCAGGATGCCGGTATCGTTGTTGCCGTTGCCAACGAAGCACGACACGTCGTCGGCGTTGGTGGTATCGAGGTCGCTATTGCGCAGTGCCGTACTGGCCTGGCAAACCGGTGCGGCCACCTGGGCCGTGTAGTCGGTCTTGCCATCGCCGCTTACGTCGACGGGAACGCTCGTGGCCGCGGGTGCCGCGGTGAAATCCTTGCTGATGACCTGCTCGATGCCTTGCTGCGCCACATGGCGTGCTTCCACGCCGTGCTGCTGGTTGGCGGTGATCTTGGTGTTGACGACACCGGACCCGACCAGCCCGATCGTCATCAGCAGGAAAATCACCAGGAAGACCATCGTGACCAGCAGGGTCGCGCCGTCCTGGCGGCGTCGGAGCGATTTCATTGGGATTCCCTTGGGCCCGCCACGTTCGCGATGCGGGCCAGTTGCGCGTAGACGTGGCGCTTGTAGCCGTCGTTGTAAGGGCCGTCCGGTTGCATACGGCCCACATCGTAGGTGCGCTGGTCGGTCCAGCCGGCCGATGGCTTGACCGTACGCGCCAGCACCTGTACACGGACCGCGGTCACGTTGCGCCAGTTGGCAAGTGCTGTGGTCCAGTCGTAGGTGGGTACGCCGGTGCACAGCGCGCTGTTGTCCACACCCGGATCGTCGACGTAGCAGTCCGGCGCGCCGTTGTTGTCGAGGTCGACGCCATAGCTCAGGTGCATGTCCTCGATGCCGTTGGCAACCGGCTGTACCCTGAACGCGCCATTGACGAGTTCGGCCATCTTCAGCGTGGGCAGGCCGTCGCCGTTGCCGGTGCACTTGTCGCAGCCGGCCAGGTAGAAGATGGTCACCACGGCCGGACGCAGTTCGGCGGGTACTGCGTTGTTGCAGGCCTTGGTGCGCAGCGTGAAGGCCGGCGCACTGGCCCCGAAGGCAAGCGAGGCCGTATCGCTGGCACAGAACGACGTCTGGAGGTACGCGGTACCCGCCACGGCGGCATTGGTGGGCGTTGTACCGACGCGACGGATGGCAACGATCTCGGACGTTGGCAACAGGTTTGGCAGGCAGGGCGCCACGGTGCCAGGCGCGAACGCCAGCAGGCCCACCGGCATGGTCACCGGCGAGGCAGAGAATCCCAGTGCGTCTGCACTGGTGGCACAAAGATCCGGACTCGAGGCGACCGCGCTGCGCGCGAGCGACGACGGACCGAAGAACCCGGCCAGTTCGATTTCACGGCTCATCATGTCTAGCACATAGCGGCCGTTTTCCATTTGCTCGCCGCTGTTGGAGAAATCGTTCTGCGCGCGCGATGTATTGAAGTACAGCGTGGCCAGGGCAATCAACAGCACCAGGCTCAGGATCATCGAGATCATCAGTTCGACCAGCGACACCCCCAATTGCGCGTCGAGGCGCTTGTGATGGCGAGGGGTGTGGCGGATGCCATGGGCGGGTGCCGGTTGACGTATCGGCTTCATGACAACACTCCGATGCGCACGTCCACGCTGATGGCGCGCCGGTAGGCGTCATTGCCGAATGCGCCCTGGCCGCAAGGCAAGGCTGGCGCGGTGGTTTGCGCCAGTCCCTGCCAGGCCACGCTGATGCGATAGACCTGATTGGCGGCGTCGATGGCCTCGATGCAGCCGAGGGCACCGATCATCGCGCCCACGCGGTTGCTGCCCTGGACTTCGGCGCTGCCCAGCAATGCCGCGCTCCATGTGGCAAGATCCGTCGCGACCATTGCACGCTGCGCATCGCTGGCACCAGTACAGGAAGGCGGGGCCACGGTCGTGCTACCGGCGACTGTCATGCTGCTACCGCTGGCGTAGCAGCCCACTACCTGACGATTCGCATTCAGGCGCGCGGCCATGTCCTGCAGCAATGTCAAAGCCTGTCCGCGCTGATACGACTCCATTTCCGACTGGCCCGAGCGGGCGATCATGCCGGCTGTGCCGAGCAGCGCCACGAGTACGATAACGATCGACACCAGCACTTCAATCAGCGTGGCGCCGTGCGTTTGTTTGCGGAACGCTGGCCGGTGCACATGGCGGCCACGTGGCGCGTGTTGGCGACAGTTCATGTGCAGGCTCCCGAAACCGTGTTCACGCGCCCGGTACCGCTGACCTGCACGCAAAGTGTCGACGCCGATCCTGTCAGCGGCGCTACCTGGAATGCAATGCTCCCACCCGTGGGGCGTCCGTCATTGCCGATCGACAGCGAATTGCCACTGGCGGTGGTGATCTGGATGCCGTTGTATGCGCTGTAGGCACGCACGCGCTCGGTGCCGGCGCTGATGACCCAGCCATCGGCCCAGTTGCTCGCGGTGCCGGCGGTGGTCATCGTGACCGTAGCGTTGCGCTTGACCGCCTCGCTGCGCAGCAATGTGAGCGAAGAGGCGAGGTCGCCGGCCGCACCGCGCACGCGCTGCGAGGTGATCAGCGCACTGAAAGATGGCGCGGCGGCCGTCGCGATGATTGCCAGCACCATGAACGTGACAATCAACTCGACCAGCGTGAAGCCGCGCGCGCCGCGCACGCCGCGTGTCGACGCGACGTTGGATCGTGGGAAGGCCATTGGCTACCTCCAGCAGCTGACGCCAGCGGTTCCGGAAGCGGTCTTGTCGCCCGTGTTGTTCAGCGTGAGCGTGCCGCATGAGGTGTCGCCAGTTGCCTGGCTGCCGGAGGGCGTGGCCGTGATGACATAGCCGGGCGGCGTGGCCGCTGCCGTGGGCGCGATCGAGATCGTGTAGTTTCTGGAGACGCTATCGGGGACCGGCGTGGTCGTGAGCGCGGACAGACTCGACGCGTAGGCGCGGTTATCCACCAGGAATCGTTCCTGCATGCTGGCCAGTTCGAGCATGTACGATTCGGCGGCGGTACGGTTGCTGCGCGTGACGTAACGCGAATAGCTCGGCAACGCGAATGCCGCGACGATGCCGATGATCGCTACCGTGACCATCAACTCGATCAGCGTGAACCCCGCGCGGCCGTGACCGCGCATCCCTTTAACCCGAAATAGTCGGCCCGCTTGCACATGGGCGTGACTATGTCGCACAAGCAGGCTTCGATGGCCCATGTGTGCTCCTGTGCTTTCTTGTTTCCGGCTGACCCGGCCGGTTATGCGTGGCAGTCTAGGGTCATTTTTTAACGTCTTCAATGCCTGCGCGGGTCGTGCCGGCAGAAGTGTGGCGAAAAAATCAGTCGCTTGAATGTCACGCAAAAAAAGTGTTCCCAAAAGCTACGCGTTAATGTTGGCTTAAGCGAGTCTTGCTAGGGTGCAGCCTGCTCAAGACTTCCCGTATGAGCTTCCAGCGGCTGCCTTCGACCATGGGGCAGCCCTTTTTTTTGCGATGACTGAGCGTTGGGATAGCTCATGCCCTTTGCAACGATGGCGCGCGATCGCGAGACGTCAGTTTGCTGATCTATTCAAGTATCGGCAGGTCCGTAACGTGTTTCATTTTCGTTACGAATGGTTGCAAAGCCACTCACCTGTGCGAACGATCCAAACCTATCCTTCGGGCACCATTCAGCCCTGAGGAGAGGCGTGGCATGACAACAAGAAATCAATCCAGTCTAAGAAAGATATTTGCAGCATTGCCGGTGCCATTCATTGTCGTCGCATGCGGCGGCGGAGACGGAGGCGGCAACAGCCCGGCCCCCAGCAATGGGACGCTGCATGTGGCCATGACCGACGCACCCGCCTGCGGCTTCGACCACGTCTATGTCACGGTCAACAAGGTTCGCGTCAACGCCAGCAGCAACGCCGGAGACAACGATAGCGGCTGGACGGATATCGCATTGTCCGCGCCGCAGAGAGTCGACCTGCTTTCACTGACAAACGGTGTGCTGTTCGACCTTGGCCGCGCCCCGCTGCCCGCGGGCCAGTATCAGCAGGTACGTCTGGTATTGAACGCTAATCAGGGCAATACGTTGGCCAACTCGGTCGTGGTTTCCGGTACCACGACGGAACAGCCGTTGGCCACCCCAAGTGCCACGCAGAGCGGGTACAAGATCATCCAGCCATTCACGGTGCCGGCCAACACACTGGTCGACCTGATCCTGGATTTCAACGCCTGCAAGTCGATCGTGCAGCAGGGTAACGGCTCGTACAGCCTGAAGCCCGTGGTAACGGCCACGCCGATGACCGTCAGTGGCGCGATCTCCGGTTATGTGCCGCCCGCCCAGGCTGGCGCGACGGTCTACGCGGAGCAGAATGGCAAGATCATTCGCGGCACGGTTGCAGATACCAACGGGCAATTCGTCCTGACGCCGTTGGTCCAGACCAGCACCAGTGGCACCTATGACGTGGTGGTAGTGGACAACAAGCAGCCGTCGGGCCATGCGACCGGCATCATTCGCGCAGTACCGGTCACGGCGAGCGCTACCACCACGGTAGCGACTGCAGCCGCGCCAATCACGCTGCCGACGTCCGCCACCAATATCGTGTCGGGTACCGCCACGGCGTCGGCACAGGCCGCGGTGCGTGCACTGCAGACCATCAGCTCGGTGTCGTACGAGATTGCCTCGGCCAATGCCAACTCGGATACCGGTAACTATTCGCTAGCGCTGCCGGCGGCGGCTCCGCTGGTGGGTACCTACAGTGCGACGTTGCCGGTTTCGCTGTCGGCAGTATCGGCGGTCGCCGGCCAGTATTCGGTGCAGGCCACCAGTGCATCCGGTACGACGCAGACGAACAACGCCAACATCTCCGGTGGTAGCCAGACCGGCGTCAACTTCAACTTCTAATTCTGAGAGGGAAGGGGCCTCGGCCCCTCAACACCATGAAAGCCATCATTGTCATGATTTCACTTGGCGTCACGCTGCTCGGCGGATGCGCCTACTACGTGCCGGACCCTGGACCGGCTGCTCGCCCGCAAGGTGGCCCCGGTAATGGCTTCTGCCCGCCGGGCCAGGCAAAGAAAGGCAACTGCTGATTTACGCCTGACTGTTGCCAGATGACAGGCCGGACATGAGCGCCGGCCTTTTTATCGCGCAGTGATGTAGTGCAAATGAGAAGCGTATGCTTCAGTGCAACCTTTCGTAACTGCCGTTGGGCATTGGGTACAAGTCGATACGCACCCTGCCGAACAGCGGTTATTACTGCGCCGCCGATACGATCTCCAGTGACACCAGATTCGAAACCTGGCGTCCCGCCTTGGCATCGCCGGGCACCATCAGACGTGCGAAGCCGCTTTTAGTCAGTGGCGTGCCGTTCATGGCGTAGGCCACCATATTGGGCTGATTGCCGAAATCAGGGGAAATCTCGGCCAACGACACCACAACCCGGTAGCCGTCACTACCGGTGGCAACAAGGTAGAAGCGGAGAAGATCGTTCTTGATCGTCGCATTCGTCTTGATGCCGGCTGCATTGACGAGGTCCCAGAGATTCACGCCGGTGTATTGGTTGGTGCCGACCGTTCGGGTTACCGTTGGAAGCGCCTGCAGGGCCGCGAGGTCGAATGTGGCAGGGTGTGCTACAGCGCCACCGAGCTGGAAAGACGTGCTGACGCCACCGCCCGTACCGCTCGCCGTGCCGGCAGCCGCGCGGACTTCCAGCTTCATTAGACCAGATACATAGCGCCCGCCCTTGACGTCGCCGGGTGCGGTGACACGCAGAGGGCCGTCGCTGGACAAAGCAACGCCGGCACCGTTGATCGCTTCGGCATACGCGACCTGATTGCCGCGATTGCCAAAATCCGGGCTCAGCTCGCCCATGGAAAATACGGCGCGATAGCCGTCGTTGCCAGTGGCAACGACGTACTTCCCAACTATTTCGTTATGGACGGTGGCATTGACTGCAATGCCTGCCTGACTCAACAGCGTCCAGACGCTGGCACCGATGTAGGTGTGGGTCTGTGGCCCGCGTCCACTGCTGAACGACACAGTCTGGGTTGTGGCTGGCAACGCCCGGATTTGCGCCAGCGTCAACGTACCTGGTGCTGTCACATCGCCAGCCAATGCCAGAGCGGGTGTCGCCGCGGGTGATGGGGTGGCCGGCGGGTTCGTGGATGCTCGCGCGTCGTAGGCACCGCCGCGGTCGGTTGCCAGTAGTATCAAGCCCAGCGAGCATATCAGCAGCGCCGCACGACGCGGACCTGTAGTCCATTGCATGAATGATCTCCTCTCCTGTTGCTTCCGGGGGCAAGGCATGATGGCTGGCGGCACCACACAGGGGCCCACCCATGGGCTTCCATCGTCGTTGCGCTATTGCGTTTATAAACTTCGGATCTTCTGAAATGCGAACCGGTTAGAGGCGCTGCCAAATGCGCTGCAAAACGGCGCTAGTCCAGGAGTTCAAGCAAAGAGTCGATATCCGTTTTGCATGCGGCCGAGGCCGTCTGCTCTATTTGACGATAAAGCCGGACAATGGACTCGCCTTCAGGCGTAAGCTTGGTGCCACCGCGCGTCTCGCCGCCATGGTCAGAGACTACTGCTGGGGATCGCATGGCCTTGTTCATTTCCTGAACGAGTAGCCACGCGCGCCGATAAGACATCTCCATGCTGCGGGCTGCGGCCGAAATGGAGCCGTGCTCGCCGATAGCCTCGAGCAGCGAAATCTTGCCAGGGCCGACGGCGATCACGTCGGCGATCATGACTCGCATGCGAAATTTCACCTGCGGTCGCGACGGCTTGGCGCGCTTGGGCGCGTCAGGGGATGATACGGGTTTCGTTGGCATAGGCAGGTGGCGGTTCGCGTTTGGCCCGCAGGATGGGCTCTTGTGGCCAAACCTTGATTGTACCGATCGGCAAGCCGGGCAACTGTATCCTCATCCCGTTATATCGCATGGTATATTACGGCGATTCGACAATCCCGCTTTGGCGTCGTCTCCATGAAGTTCCAGTTTGAATTGTCGCCGTCCGTCTATATCGGTGAGAGCCGGCAGGATGCTTCCAGGATCTTTGGTCTGCTCCAGGGCATTCGCGAAACAGGATCTTTGCAACAGGCGGCGCGTCAGGCCGGACTGTCCTATCGGTACGCCTGGGAGTCGATTCGTGAATGGGAGCGCATATCCGATCAGAAGCTGGTCGACATGCGGCGGGGCAAGGGCACCATGTTGACGCGGCTGGGGGAAAACCTGCTGCGCGCTGAACGGCGTCTGCGAGAGGCGGTCGAGCCGCTGATCGAGACGGCCGCCTCGGAATTTCACCAGCACATCGATAGCGTAGCGGCACCGACACGTGAGTTGGTACGCTTTTCCGGCACGCGCGATGCTGCGACGGATGCCCTCACCGATGCGCTTGGCGGGGCAAGTTCTTCCCTCGCTCTTGATACCGTGATTTGCGGCGCCATCGATGGTTTGATTTGCCTTCACGAGCGACATGCGGAGCTTGCCGGCTTTCATATTTCGCCGGTGCATAAGGCGGGCACGAGACTACAGCATCTGTTCAAGCCCTGGTTGAAGTCGGCCGATGTCAGGCTGCTTCGGGTTTCGTGGCGAGAGCAGGGCCTGATGGTGTCACCGAGCGCCGCAGGCGCTATCCGTGGACTGAGCGATTTGGTGACCCACCGGGTGCGATTCCTTAACCGTCAACGTAGTTCTGCTACACGCGCATTGTTCGATCAGGTGCTGGTTGACCAGGGCATCCTCCCGTATCAGATACCTGGCTACGAATCCTGTGCGCATAGCAACGACGAAGTTGCGGAGTCAATTCGCGACGGTAAAGCGGACGTTGGATTCGGACTGAGAGCAACTGCCGAGGCTGCTGGATTGACGTTTGTTGCGATTACCCGCGAGGCCTATTACCTGGCCCTGCGAAAGCCGGACTGCGACGCAGCGTGGGCGATCGAGTTGCTCGATTTGCTCAGAACTGAGGCGTTGATCGAGCGAATTCGCAAGACTCCAGGCTACTGGCCAGAATCTGCGCAACGCCTCATGCCACTGCAGGAGGCGCTGCCGTGGTAGTGGGCGGAAACCGCCCAATTGTTTAGCCGTCGATACCGACGATCACGCTGGAAGCCTTGAACATGGCCGCGGCAGGCTTGCCGACTGCAAGCGCAAGGCGGTCCACGCTGGCGTTGGTGATGATCGCGGCGACGGCCATACCGCTGCTGTCGGTGATCGTCACATCAGAGTTGACTGCTCCCTTGGAGAGGCTCGTGACGGTACCCTGCACGAAGTTGCGCGCCGACACTTTGCTGGCATCCGCATCGACCATCACGATCACCGAGGTCGCCTTTACGAGGGCAACGGTCTTGGTGCCCGTCTTCAATCCCAAGCGTGCGGCGCTCTCATGCGTCACCGTCGCCACGATCTGCTGGCCCCCATCAACATTGATGATGATTTCGTCGTTGACCGCGCCTGCAGTGGCTTGTGCGACAACTCCCGAGAACTGATTGCGTGCGCTGGTTTTCATGTTGAACCCGTTCGTGAATGGTTATGGATGACCGGGAGTTTGGCGCTGACCAGGATTCATGACCATTGATCACTTTTGATGGAAACGGATGTTGAATAGGTGCCAGCTAAATATAGGGACAGATATAACGCCCATTCCTCTGTGACGGCACGGGCCGGAAAGACGGACTGGAGGCACAGCCAGAGTGCGCAGGGGCACGGATTTGGACGGAATAGGCACCAGGATGGGTACGCCATTCTTCTCGCCGTTAGATTTCTTCGAATATAACGGCGCACATCACTCTGGCCCGTCTCTTGCGTAACAGATCACAGGGTCAATGGCGACCCGATCGCGGCTTCATTGCTGCCGCACATCCTTGAGCACGGCAACGGCGCCCTGCGAATCCCGACTTTCGTCCGGATTCGCAGGGCGCTTTTCATTCGGGCATTGCACATGAGCACTACCGACTCCACCGCCAGTCGCACCGTCAACACCGTCTGCCCATACTGTGGCGTGGGCTGTGGGATGACACTGCATGTGGAAAACGAGGAAGTCGTCAAGATCACCGGCGACAAGGAACATCCAACAAATTTTGGCAGACTGTGCACCAAGGGTTCGTCCGCTCACGTCGCGCTACGCCAGTCTGGCCGCCTGGAGCAAGCCTATGTAAGACAACAGCGCCGACAAGATCCTGCGCCATTGCCGATGGCGCAGGCCATCAGCGATACCGCCCGGCGCCTGCGCGGCATTCTTGACGCACACGGGCCCGACGCGCTGTCGTTTTATGTGTCAGGCCAGATGTCGATCGAGGCGCAGTACTTGATCAACAAGTTGGCGAAGGGATACGTCGGTACCAATCAGATCGAGTCGAACTCCCGGTTATGCATGGCCAGTGCAGGCAGCGGATACAAGCTATCGCTGGGATCCGATGGGCCGCCGGGGTCTTATCAGGACTTCGATCGTGCCGATGTGTTCTTTGTGATTGGCGCAAACATGGCCGATTGCCACCCGATCCTGTTCCTGCGCATGATGGACCGGGTCAAGGCTGGTGCAAAGCTGATCGTCGTCGATCCACGTCGCAATGGCACCGCCGACAAGGCCAACCTGTTCCTGCAGATTCGACCCGGTACTGATCTGGCATTGCTCAATGGACTCCTGCACCTGTTGCACAAGAACGGGAAGACCGACGCCGCATTCATCGCTGAATTCACTGAAGGCTGGGACGCCATGCCGGGCTTTCTGGATGACTACCCACCGGAACGCGTTGCCGACATCACGGGAATCCCGGAAGAAAAAATCATTCAGGCGGCTGAGTGGATCGGCGAAGCGGCCGAGTTCATGAGCTGCTGGACCATGGGCCTGAACCAGAGCACGCATGGCACCTGGAACACGAACGCGATTTGCAACCTCCACCTGGCGACGGGACGAATTTGTCGGCCAGGCAGCGGGCCGTTCTCGCTGACCGGGCAGCCCAATGCAATGGGCGGGCGCGAGATGGGCTATATGGGACCTGGACTGCCAGGCCAGCGTTCGGTGTTGTCCGAGGAGGACCGAGCCTACGTGGAGGCGCAATGGGGTCTGCCCGACGGAACGCTGCATACCCGTGTGGGCGGGGGCACGGTCGACATGTTTGAACGCATGGCCGAAGGGAAGATCAAGGCCTGCTGGATCATCTGCACCAATCCTGTCGCGACCGTGGCGAACCGCACAAACGTGGTGGCCGGCCTGCAGGCGGCGGAACTGGTAATCGCGCAGGACGCTTTCCTGGACACGGAGACCAACCGCTATGCGGACGTGCTGCTGCCAGGCGCGCTATGGGCCGAAGCAGACGGTGTCATGATCAACTCGGAGCGCAATATGACGCTGATGCGTCAGGCAGTTGCTCCACCGGGCGATGCGCTGCCAGATTGGCAGATCATTGCGCGCGTCGCCTGCGAGATGGGCTTTGACGACGCCTTCAGCTACGCGTCCGCTGCCGAGGTCTTCGAGGAAATCACACGTTTTGCAAATCCCAAGACCGGCTATGACTTGCGAGGTGCGAGCCATAGCCGGCTGCGCGAGACGCCGTTGCAGTGGCCGTGCGATAGCGCGGCGGGCCCAGACCGCAATCCAATCCGCTATCTGAATGAAGGCGTTAGCCAGACTGTTCGGGTGAGTGACGCAGGCGCCAAACCACGCCTGGCATTCGCTACCGCGTCAGGCAAGGCCATTTTCTTCGCACGCCCGCATGCAAATCCCGCCGAGATGCCCGATCGCGAGTTTCCGATCGTGCTGAACACTGGGCGCTTGCAGCATCAATGGCACACGATGACCAAGACGGGCAAGGTGCCGATGCTCAACAAGCTCAATCCTGGGCCGTTTGTCGAAATCCATCCGGAAGACGCTCAAGCCTTGGGCCTGCGCGAGAAGGACAGTGTCGAGATTCGCTCACGGCGCGGTCGTGCAGTACTTCCTGCCGTGTTGACCGAGCGCGTGCAGCCGGGCAACTGTTTTGCACCGATGCACTGGAACGACACGTTTGGCGAAGATCTGTGTATCAACGCCATCACCAGCGATGCCGTAGACCCGATTTCTCAACAGCCAGAACTGAAGTTCTGTGCCGTGGCTCTTACGCGCGTGGCGACTGCTCCGCCGCAAACCATTTCGGAACAAACCCTCCTGACCGACACGCAGTCTTCGGTCGCACCGGCAGCCGAAGCGTCTGCTGCCCTGAGCAAATCCAATATCTCCGCTCATCCATTCGACATGACCCAGCTCGACGCACTATCCACGCTGCTCGCCACTCCCGTCACGCCGCCCCAGCTCACGGAAGCGGAGCGCCACTATCTGGGCGGCTTTATCCAGGGGTTGCGCTTGTCTGGCATTGACAGCAGGGTGCCATTGCTGCCCGCCAGTGCACCGATTGCGCCTGACCGTCAGGCGTGGATCAACGGAGTGCTTGGAGGCATGTTCAGTCGGACTCCCGCCGCCCAGGATACCGCCGCACTGCCGAGTGCGATGCCAAACGTGGAAGCGCATGCATCGTCACCGGTACGTATTGTTGGTGCGCGACCCGCCGTGACGCTGTTATGGGCATCACAGACCGGTAATATCGAATCGCTGGTCGAGCGCTATGCCACTGCGCTGATGGAGTCGGGCTTCGATATCCGCAGCGCCTGCATGGCCGACTACAAGCCTGCGGCGCTGGGCAAGACACAGTACCTGCTCATGATGTCGAGCACGTTCGGGGATGGTGACGCACCTGACAACGGATCCGAGTTCTGGCACGGAATCCAGGCCGGTTCTGCGGACCGCCTGGAACATCTCCACTATGCGGTGCTGGCATTCGGCGACAGCAACTACGATCAGTTCTGTGGGCACGGCCGCAAGCTCGACGAGCGCATGGCAGCGCTCGGGGCGCGCCAGTTACGGCCCCGGGTGGACTGCGATACGGATTATGAGGAAAAAGCCGACGCGTGGCTGGACAGCGTTATCGCCGCCATCAAGAGTAAGAACGATGCGTTGCATGCCACGCCTTCGGAAGGCATGATTCCGGCCGTGCTGCCTGCGGTCATGGCAACCAAGGCAAATCCAGGCGCATCTCGCCTGCTAACGAACCTGCGGCTCAATCGAGACAGCACCAACAAGGATACGCGTTACTTCGCACTCGACATCGGCGATTCGGGCATCGAGTACGAGGCTGGCGACGCGCTCGGTGTCTGGCCCCGCAATTGTCCGGAACTTGTACAGGAGTTGCTGGACCTTACGAGGCTCACGCCCGACGCGCTTGTTACCGTGGATGGCCATGGCGATATGCCGTTGACAGACGCGCTGACGCGGCATTTCGAGATCGCGCGCCCCAGCGCCGAGGCGCTGCGACTGATTGCGGCACGCAGCGCAACTGGCGAACTAAAGGGACTGCTGAGCAGTGATCGCAAGGAGGATCTGAAACGCTGGCTCTGGGGCCAACAACTGGCTGACATACTGCATGAGCACCCTGTCGACATGTCGGTGCAGGAGCTGATCGGGGTACTGAAACGTTTGCAGCCCCGACTCTATTCGATTGCATCGAGCCCGAAAGCGCATACCGGTCAGGTGCACCTGACGGTTGCCGCGGTCCGCTATCACAACGGGCGCCGCCACCGAAAGGGGGTGTCATCGACATTCCTGGCCGATCGTGCCGACGCCGCCGACGTTCCGGTATTTGTGCAGAAGTCCGCGCACTTCCGGCCACCTTCTGATGGCGGCACGCCGATGATCATGGTCGGGCCAGGCACTGGGGTGGCCCCGTTCCGAGGTTTCCTGCACGAGCGGCAGGCGCGCGGAGACCGTGGCCGCAACTGGTTGTTCTTCGGCGAGCAACACGCGGCAACGGACTTTTATTACCGCGAGGAACTGGAAGCCATGCGCGATAGCGGCTTCCTGGGCCGCCTGGATCTTGCATTCTCACGGGATCAGGAAGACAAGGTCTACGTGCAGGACCGCATGCGCGAGCAGGGCAGCGAGCTATGGAATTGGATCAACGAAGGCGCTCATTTCTATGTTTGCGGTGACGCCAGTCGCATGGCACGCGATGTGGATGCTGCGCTCAAGGACGTGGTCCAGACGCACGGTGGGCTGTCGGCCGAGGCCGCTACGGAATACGTGACAAGAATGTCGGCCGATAAACGCTATGTCCGCGACGTCTACTAGCTGACCTTGGCAGCCGGTCGGCGTCTTGGTGCCGTAGCTGGAAAAATGTCCTGAGCCGCCGCCGCGACGATGCCGCGCAGCCAGCGCGAGCCCATGTCCTTGTGGCTGCGCGCGTGCCAGAGTTGGTAGTAGTGCAGTGCACTTGTCGGCACGGGAAGTGGCTCGATACGCAGCGGCAGCAGGCTTGCGTAGTGGCTCGCGAACGCGCGCGTCGTGGTGAACACCAGGTTGCTGCGCACCAGCACATAGGGGGCCATGCAGAAGTACGGAATTTGTGTGGTCACCTTGCGCGATAGCCCGGCCCGGGCCAGTTCGATGTCGATGGTGTCGTGACCGGGCAGATTGCGGGTGGCTACCGTCAGGTGCTGTGCCGCACCGTACGCCTGCGCCGTCATGGCTCCGGCGCGGATCGGATGCTCCTCGCGGAGCAGGCAGACCAGTTCGTCCGCGCACAGCGGATGCAGATGCAGGTTGTCGGGCGGCGTACGCCAGTTACCGACGACCTGGTCAAGATGCCCGTCCGCGAGCCCGTGTTCATAGCCGCCTTCGGCCATCAGGTGATGGATTTCCAGCGTCGCATGGGGCGCTTGGGCGTGAAACCGCTCGATCACCGAGGGTACGAAAAAGACGTCGAGGTAGTCGGGCGAACCGATCCGGAACACGCGCGTGGTGTGCGCGGGATCGAAATCGGTGGCCGGCTCCAGAATCCTGCCAATCCCCGTCAATGCCAGCTCCGCGGCGCCGACGAGCGCGAGCCCATGCTCGGTCGGCACCATCCGGTTGCCGCTGCGAACCAGCAGCGGATCGCCCGTCAGGGCGCGCAGCCGGCGCAACGCCACGCTGATGGAGGGCTGCGTCTGGCCCAGAAGCTGGGCAGTGCGCGAGACACTGCGCTCGGTCAGCAGCAAATGGAGGACGCGAATAAGGTGGGAATCGACTGGTTCTCTAGGCATGGCAATACTGCAGGCAAACGCCGAATAACGCGACGACCAACTTCAGCGCGATGACCAAGGCCGTTATATACATTCTGACATAACGGAGGAGCGGGGTGCATGCGAATGCCGACATGACCGTCATTCGTGATTCGTGAGGCCGGGTCACGGAGATGCGCTGCGGAACATGGCGCCAATATCGCCAGCGCCATGGGCGGCCGTGCGGCAACTGCCTAAGCTCTGCTGGGCGTGCATCGGATGTGCACGCCAATGCCCCGACAAAAGGAGACACCCATGAGCTTGGCCACACTGCCGGCATCCGTTACGCCGGTTTCCTTCCAGAAGCACCCGCGACTGCCCCGCAACTGTACGTTCGACGCCCGCGACTGGGACATCCTGAGCCGCTATTGGCATCCCGTGGCCTTCAGTGCCGAACTGGATGACAAGCCCATGTCGACGATGCTGCTCGACGAACCCCTGGTGCTCTATCGCAGCCGCGGGACGGCTGTGGCAGCGCGCGATGTGTGTCCGCACCGCGGCGCACCGCTCAGTCGTGGTTGGGTCGAGAACGGCAATCTGGTTTGCCCGTATCACGGATTGGCCTATGACGGCACCGGACGCTGCCAACATATTCCGTCCCAGCCCGATGGGCCGATTCCCGACCGCCTGCAACTGGTCACATACCCGACGCAGGAGGCCTACGGGTTGGTGTGGGTGTCGCTGGGCGGCGGGCAGGAAAAGCTGCCGTCGTTCCCGTTGTGGGACACGCCAGGCTTCCAGCGCATCCTGCCACCGTCGATCGATATCAAGGCGTCGGCCGGCCGGCAGACCGAAGGCTTTATCGATGTGGCGCACTTCGCCTGGATTCACCACGACAGCTTTGCCGACCGCAAGAACCCCGTAGTACCCCAGTACACAGTCGAGCGGCGTGAGAACGGAATGCGCGCAGAGTATGTCAGCACGGTCAGCAATTTTCCGAAGTCGCTGCAGCATCGCGCGCCAGAGGGCTTCTTGTGGCGTCGCGTGTTCGAGGTCGACGTGCCGTTCTTTGCCCGGCTGACCGTGCATTTCCCGGAAGACGGCCGGCTGGCCATCCTGAATGCGGCGAGTCCGGTCTCTGCGCGGCATACGCGCCTGTTCGTGCCGATCGTGCGCAATTTCGATCACGAACTGCCATTGCAGGATGTCTACGACTTCAACCGGCAGGTTTTCGAAGAGGACCGGGCCATCGTCGAGCAGCAATGTCCGGAGGACCTGCCGATCGACCGCACGGCCGAAGCGCCGATCCTGGCGGACCGCTCTTCAGGGGCCTACCGGCGGGCGTTGGCCGAGATCGGCCTCGGCCAGGCGTACGCAAGCTAGGGAGGCCGATCATGGATATCTGGGAATGCGTGATTTGCGGGATGCGCTATGACGAGGCGGCAGGCATGCCCGACGCCGGCATTGCGCCGGGTACCCGCTGGGCGGACGTACCCGAAGACTGGATCTGCCCCGACTGCGGCACGGGCAAGCACGATTTCGAAATGAAGCGCGTCAGCACGTCGCAAGGGGCCTGAGCCATGGAAGCTTCCGCAAATGGTTTCGGCAATTTGCCACTGGTCATCATCGGTACTGGCCTGGCGGGCTATACGCTAGCGCGCGAGGTCAGGAAGATGGACAAGGAACGCCCCATCGTCCTGATCTCGCAGGATGATGGGGCGGCCTATTCAAAGCCCATGCTTTCCAACGCGCTGGCGCAAGGCAAGTCACCGGCGGCACTGGCCAACTTCGACGCCGAGGCGATGGCTGCGCAACTGGACGCCACCGTGCTGGTGCACCGCGTGGTCGCCCAGATTCATCTGGATGCCCACGAGGTGGAGTTCCAGGGGCAGCGTCTGGGCTATAGCCAGCTTGTGCTGGCCTTGGGTGCCGACCCACGCCGCCCGTCGCTGCCCGGCGCCGCAGCCAGCGAAATCCTGAGCATCAACGACCTGCGCGACTACACCCGGTATCGGCAAAAGCTGGAGACCTGCCGGTCCGTGGCGATCCTGGGCGCGGGCCTGATCGGGGTGGAGTTCGCCAATGACCTGGCAGTGGCCGGCTACGGGGTGTCGCTGATCGATCCGGCGGCGGCACCGCTGGCGCGGTTGCTCCCCACCGAGGCGGGCGACGCCCTGGCTCGAACGTTGTCCCGACATGGTGTGGCCATGCATCTGGGCAACGTGGTGACCGAGATGGACTACGCTGGATTGGGCTATCGGCTGCGTCTGGCCAGCGGCATTACCGTGGACGCCGACCTTGTTGTGTCGGCGATCGGTCTGGCCCCGCGGGTGGCATTGGCCCGCACGGCAGGGTTGCAAGTGGGGCAGGGCATCGTCACCGATGCGTATTGCCGCACCAGTACTCCCGACGTGTTTGCCCTGGGCGACTGCGCGGAGCACGATGGCAAGGTCCAGCCATACGTCCTGCCTATCATGCATGCCGCGCGGGCCCTGGCGGCCACGCTCTGCGGTCGTCCCACGCCGGTACGGTTCCCGGTGATGCCCATCACCGTGAAGACGCCGGCGATTCCGGTGGTGGTCGCCCCCGCGCCCGTCGATGCCGACAACTGGGCGGTCGAGATCTGGCATGAGCCGCAAGGCGAATCCTTGCGCGCGCTCTGCCTGGACCCCGGGAATGGCCGTGTGCTGGGTTTTTCGCTGCTCGGCAGCGCCACGGCGAAAAAAGCCGAGCTGGTTCGTGTGATGGAGACTGGAACCTAGTCCGGATCGTGTCCTGGTGACGGTACGCGCACCGATATATACGTTACTATATAGCGGTGCGCGCCGTGTGGCGCCTGCATCTTTCAATCGGCCTGAGCCATACCCACGCAGCCAGACGCATGCGACCACCGCCCTTTGCCCTCGCGCGCACCAGCGTACAAGCTGGCGCACGCACTCTTGACACCGCCGGGTGCTGCACACCAGCGCCGCCGTCGCGTGCGAACGTCGGGCGACGGCCAGGGCTGACCGATCTCGATGCCCATTTCCACTGTTCGATCATCGGTACCTGCCTGTCGACCGGCGAGTTGCGCCGGATCGTGCAAAGCGCCATATCGTTGGCGAAGGATGCTGACGATATCGAGATCCATCACGATGCTGTCAGCCTGGCGAACCAGGGGGGGCAAGGGGCCAGGGCCATTCAGAAGGCGCTAGAACAACGGCATGGCGCGGCGGTACGGCAGTTTGCCTCGGCGACGGACGCCGACGCGGTACTCGCCCGCTGGAACCATGCGCTTGCAAGCGGCGACATTCCGGGCGCCTATTGGGCAACCATGACGCATCCCGCGACGTCGCCAGCAGTTCGAAAGAAGGCATTTGGCGACGTACACATGCTTTCGCACCTGGTGGGCGCGGCCAACCGGGCTGATATCCGCCGCCTTGTGGCATTGGAGTCGGAAAACCAGGCGCTAAAGGCGCAAGCCGCCGAACAGCAAGTGCGTATCCAGGGCATGGGTGCCGAGCATGCCGAAGCCCTGAGGCAAGTCCATGAAGAAGTCGCCGTGCTGCGAGGCCGCCAACAGGCAACGTCACCGGCCGTGTTTGCGGATGCCGTTGACCGCCAGGCGTTGATCATGGCGCAGGCGCAGCGCATTGCCACGGCCGAAGCCCGTGAGGCACACGCCAGCGAGATCGTGAAGACGCTGCAGGATGAGATCGACAACCTGCGCCTGCAGTTGGAAGCGGCTCGTTCGGAAGCGAGCGCTGTGGAATCGCTGGTGGCCGAGCTACATGCCAGGAACGACGAAACCTGCATCGACCCACGCGCGTTGGCGGACAAGCAGATCGTCTATGTGGGTGGGCGACCGGGCACGATCTCGACCATCAAGGCGCTCGTCGAGCGCGCCGGTGGCAGATTCCAGGATCACGACGGCGGCCTGGAAGACCGCAAGGGGCGCTTGCCTGCCATGATCGCTTCAGCGGACGTGGTGGTGTTTCCGGTCGACTGCGTGGACCATGACTCGGTCAACACGCTCAAACGCGTCTGCCAGCATCATGGCATTGCCTACCACCCACTTCGAAGTGCCAGCGTGGCAAGCTTTGTAGACCTGATGCAGCGGCTGGGCCTGAATCAAGTGTAAGAAGGCTGCGGCGCCATGCCGTGACGGCAGACATTCCAGTCTGCGTCCGGCTTCGTCTTGCCGACAGGCGCCGTGATAAGTAAAGCCGATCAGGTTATCGAATCAAACGATTGGCACCACCTTGAGGGTGTGTCCCAAGATGGTCATGGCAGTAGCAACTGCCAATCCCTGCCGCGTATCAGGCGGCATTGACCAGGACTCCACCAAGGAAACCAGCATGGCCAAGATCGTTTGTGTTCTCTATGATGACCCCGTCAAGGGCTATCCCAAGTCCTACGCGCGCGACGACCTGCCGCAACTGGAACGTTACCCAGACGGACAGACGCTGCCAACGCCGCATGCCATCGACTTCGTGCCGGGCACGCTGCTCGGTAGCGTCTCCGGCGAGCTTGGTCTGCGAAAGTACCTGGAATCGAATGGTCACGAGCTTGTCGTGACGTCCAGCAAGGATGGCGCCGATAGCGTACTGGACCGCGAACTGCATGACGCCGAGGTCGTCATATCCCAGCCATTCTGGCCGGCGTACATGACGGCCGAACGCATCGCCCGGGCGCCCAAGCTGAAAATGATCGTAACGGCGGGCATTGGCTCGGATCATACCGACCTGCAAGCGGCCATGAACCGGGGCATTACCGTGGCGGAGGTCACCTATTGCAATAGCAACAGCGTGGCCGAGCACGTGGTGATGATGACGCTGGGGCTGGTTCGCAACTACATTCCGTCGTACAACCAGGTCATCAAGGGCGGGTGGAACATTGCCGACTGCGTGGCGCGCTCCTACGATCTGGAGGGCATGCAGGTTGGCACGGTTGCCGCTGGCCGAATTGGCCTGCGAGTGCTCCGCCTGCTCAAGCCGTTCGATGTGAAGCTCCATTACATGGACCGCCATCGCCTGCCGGAGGCAGTCGAACGCGAGCTCAACCTGACGCATCATGCGAGCCTGGAAAGCCTGGCGCGCGTATGCGACGTGGTGACGCTCAATTGCCCGTTGCATCCGGAAACCGAACATATGATCAATGCCGACTCGCTCAAGCAGTTCAAGCGAGGGGCTTACCTGATCAACACCGCGCGCGGAAAGCTGTGTGATCGCGATGCGGTTGTGGCAGCGCTCGAAAGTGGCCAACTCGCCGGCTATGCTGGCGACGTATGGTTCCCTCAGCCTGCGCCTGCCGACCACCCCTGGCGATCGATGCCACACCACGGCATGACGCCGCATATCTCCGGAACCAGTCTGTCGGCACAGGCGCGATATGCAGCCGGTACGCGGGAGATTCTGGAGTGCTACTTCGAGGGGCGGCCGATCCGCAATGAATATCTCATCGTGCAGAACGGCGGCCTCGCGGGTACCGGCGCGCATTCCTACAGCGCGGGAAATGCGACAAGTGGATCGGAAGAGGCGGCGCGATTCCGGCAGAAGTAGGAGCGCGCCATGCCTACATCCACTGTACTGTGCACGAATGCTGCCCTTGAATCCTGGCGCAGTCGCGCCGGCCGGATTGCTCTGGCTGGCCTTGGCGCACTGATCGGGCTTGGTACGCTGGGCGGCCTGGTCGCGCTTACCGGCAATGCCTGGCTCCTCGGGTCATTCGGTGCGTCCTGCGTATTGCTGTTTGGCTTTCCGGATGCGGTGTTTTCGAGGGCCAGGAATGTGGTTGGCGGGCATGTACTGTCCTCTCTGCTAGGTCTCGCCTGTCTGCAATGGCTGGGCTCCGGATGGTGGGCCATGGCGGCGGCCGGAGCATGTGCGGCAATGCTGATGATGGCCACGGACACGGTGCATCCACCGGCTGGCAGCAATCCGGTCATCATCTATCTGTCTCACCCTGGATGGGATTTTGTGTTGCTGCCCACGCTGGCAGGCGCGCTCATGCTGCTGTTGATCAGCAAGGTGTACTGGAAGCTGGCGCGCTCACGCAGCTAGGCGATCTGGCGCGGCGCCCGGACCGCAATGACGGCTCCGGGCGCCGATCGCCGCTCAGGGAAATGATCAAGGCTTCAGTCTGAAAGCAGGGCGTCAATCCTGCCCTGAATGTCCAGTTCCCTGAACCCGCGGATGGCGGCGCTCATTACCGGTCCTACAGGCTGCTGATCCCTGTAGACGAGTCCGATCTGGCGTTCGAGTCGCGGGATCATTGGTACGGAATACAGCCGTTCCGAGGCTTCCGTCAGGCAAAGCACACTATGCGGGAGGATGCTGAAGAGTCCAGAACGTTTGACATGTGCGTACAGCGCAGTCATGGAGTCGGTCTCCACCACAGGCGTGGCGGCGACGCCGGCCGTGGCGAAAGCCATGTCGATACCGCGCCGGCATTGCAGGTTCGCGCTGAACAGGCAAAGCGGCAGCGTGGCAGCTTTTGCCCACGAGGCGGTCGTGGCACCATCCAGCATGTCTGCATTGGCGCCCACCAGCACATATCTCTCGCGAAAGATCGGCAGGGTACAGAATGCGCCAAGGCGCTCGTCATCGAGGTAGCTCACGCCAATGTCGAGTTCGAACTCGCCAAGCTTTCGGACGATCTCCGCAGCGGAGAGGGTGTAGACCTCGTGGCGCATGCGCGGGTAGCGTTCAAGGCAATATTGCGTCAACGCCGGGACGAGTGGAAGCGACGCAGGTATGACGCCCATGCGCAAAACGCCGGTGGGATTCTCCCGGCTTGCACGCACATCCTGGCGCAAATGTTCGCAATCGGCCAGCACTCGGCGCGCCCACGCCAGCACACGCTCGCCGTCTTCGGTAAAGCCTTCGAAGCGTCGGCCGCGCTGAACGATGACTACGCCCAGTTCTTCTTCAATCCCGCGGATAGCGCCGGAGAGCGCTGGCTGAGAGACATTGCAGACAGCGGCTGCGCGACCAAAGTGACGCTCCTTGGCTAGCGCCACCACGTAGTTCAATTGCCGGATGAACATCTTTGTCTCCTGGCCGGTTCGTCCCGTCGGGTGGGCGCGCCGATATATTTTCGCAAATATATCGCATATCACGGGAGTAGGGGGCCTCAGATGCGTTGCTGGGCGGCCGACGCCATGGCGGCTGGGCTGGCGTAGCCAGCCTGCTAGCCCCTCCGCCACCGCCCCTCCTCGATAAGTGCCTCGGCCAGCTTCGGGATCATCTGGGCTACCTGCCGCGCGGCCTCTGTGAACGGGCGCTGGCTGCTGGTCGCCAGCACCACCGACTGGCGCAAGGCGCGGTCGGTCAGTGCCACTGCCTCGAACTCGCCGCTGTCCAGCTCCGCCGCCACCGCGTGATAGGGCAACACCGAATACGCCACGTGCTCGGCCAGGATGCGCTTGATGACCGCCGACGAACTGGCGTCCATGCAAACGTTGAGCGCAATACGCTGCGCACTGCCCAGTTCGTCGAGCAGGTTGCGGATCGCATTCGGCGGCGCCGGCAGCACGAGCGGCAGGCCAGCCATCTGTCGCATCGGCATCGATGCTGGCACGCCGCCCAGCGCACGCCAGTGCCGCCGCATCGATGCGCGGCTGCCGACCAGCATCAGCGGCGTGTCGAACAGGCGCCGGTAGCTATTGCGTCCCTCGGCGCGGTAGCGGTTCACTACGGCGAGGTCAATGCTGCCCTGCATCAACCGGGTCTCGATGTCGCCGCTATAGCCCTCGACAATCCGCAACCGCACGGCGGGTAGCCTTTCGCCGACCGCTGCGTACAGCCGGCTCGCCAGTAATGGCGCCACCGCCGGCACGAGTCCGATCGTCAGCACGCCGCTCACTTTGCCCGCCTGCCCGCGCGCGCTTTCCACCAGTTGTCGTGCGCTGGCGAGCAACGGCTCGGCGTTTTCGAGCACCTGTTCGGCCAGCGCGGTCGGGCGCACACCGCGTCCGGTCCGGTAGAACAGTGCACCGCCGAACATGTTTTCGAGTTCGGCCACCTGCCGGCTGATCGCGGACTGCGCGACCCCGAGGTTCGCCGCCGCCCCCGACACGCTGCCAGCGCGCGCCACCGTGATGAAGGTCGTCAGGGCCTTCAGCGTCAGTTCCTGACCGGCCTCCGCCGGCAAGCCAGCTTCCATCTGCATGTCTCCTGCTATCTGTTTATCAGAAATCTGGTTTCCGTCAGCGGCATTGATCGCAGCATAGTGGCTATCTATCGTTACGGGCAAGCGACGATCACAACCAGGAGACATCTGCCCATGCCACTCACCGCCCACCACCATCCGCTCGCTCCGCTCGATGGTGCCGAGGCCGACATGCTTGCTCGTGTCCAGGCGCTCGCGCAGGAACATATCGGCCCAAAAGCCAACGCGGCCAATCGCGACGATGCGTTCGCCTGGGACACTTTCCGGCTGCTGGCCAGCCACGGTGTGATCGCCACCGCATTCCCGCGTGAACTGGGGGGTACCGATGCGTCGATGCTGCTGCGCGTCCGGATGATCGAGGAACTTGCACGGGTGTGCAGTACAGCGGCATCGCTGGTCACGGGCACCGACCTGTCCTCGCGGCCCATCGTCGCCGGTGCGTCGCCGGCGCTGGCCGCGCAGACCGTGCCACTGCTGGCGCGCGGCGAGCAGCAGTCCGCCTTTGCGCTGACCGAGCCCGGCGCCGGTTCCGACCTCGCCCGCCTGCGCACGGTCGCCACGCGCGATGCCGGTGGCTATCGCCTGCAGGGCGTCAAGAAGTTCATCACTCGCGCGTCGGTGGCCGATTGGTTCGTCGTGGTCGCCACGCTCGCCGATGGCCCCGGGGGCAGCAGGGGCCTGACCGCCTTTCTTGTGCCGCGTGACGCCGCCGGCCTCAGGGTGTCCCCGATCATTCCGAAAATGGGCTGGCACGGCGTACCGATTGCCGAGGTGTATCTCGACGATGTCCATGTGCCCGCATCGCATCGACTTGGCGAGGAAGGTCACGGCATGGCGCTCGCGCAAGATACGCTCCTGCGCGCCCGTATCGGTCACGCAGCCATTGCATTGGGCCGCATGACCGGCGCATTGCAAATCGCTGCGCAGTACGCCGGGCACCGCCAGGTATCGGGCAAGGCGGTCGGCGAACACCAGGGTATCCAGTGGATGCTGGCCGACATGGCTGCGCGCATCGAGGCGGCCCGCTGCCTGATTTATGGCGCCGCACAACGCTATGACCGCAAGGACGCCGATTCGTCGATCCATGCGTCCATCGCCAAGATGCACAGCACCGATCTCTGCATGCGTGTGGTGGTGGACTGCGCGCAACTGCTCGGCGGAAATGGTTACCTGAACGCGTATCCGATCGAACGTTTCCTGCGCGACGCCAAGATGAACCAGATTGGCGAGGGCACCAGCGAAGTCCACAAGAACCTGATCGGTCGCCACGTCATGAAGACCGCCTCGGCCATGCCGCAGCACCCATGCCTCGACTTCGAACCCAACCTGTTCGGAGATGCCTGATGACCAGCGCCGACACGCTCGCCAACGATCTGTGCCGCCGACTCGGTATCCGGTATCCGATCTTCGGGCTGGCCCATAGCATCGAGGTGGCCGCCGCCATCTCGAACGCCGGGGGGCTTGGCGTTTACGCCGCGGCACGGGACGGCCCCAACGAGCTGGCGCTCAAGCTGCGCGACCTGCGCGCGCTATGCCCAGGCGTACCGGTTGGTGTTGATCTGCTGCTACCAACGTCGCTGCCAGGTGAGTCGACGCCTGAGGACATCGCCGCTGCCATCCCTGAAGGCCATCAGCGTTTCATCGACAGCCTGTTCGATCGCTTCAACGTGCCACCGGCCACGCGCGGCAACTTCTTTTCGCAGTACGTGCGCTCACAGGCGCTGTTTGAAGAACAGGTGGAGGCGGTGGCGGAGAGCGATATGGACGTCTTCGCGGCGGGCGTTGGCACGCCGGCGGATACCCTCGCACGCGTGCGCCGCACTGGCAAGACCACCATGGCACTGGTCGGCGCGGTCAAGCACGCACAGAAGGCCATCGCGGCAGGCGTCGATGTGCTGGTCGCGCAAGGCTACGACGCGGGCGGCCACACCGGCAAGATCGGTACCTTTACGCTAGTGCCCCAGATCATCGCGGCCGCCGCCGGACGGCCCGTTCTCGCAGCCGGCGGTATCGGCGAGGGGAGTCAGATCGCTGCCGCGCTGGCAATGGGCGCGCAAGGCGCGTGGCTTGGGACGGTCTGGCTCGGCAGCACCGAGCACAACCTGCCGCTGGCGTTGACTGACCGGCTGCTGGCGGCCGGCAGCGAGGACACCGTGATCACGCGCGCGCATAGCGGCAAGCCGTGCCGCGTGGTTCGCAGCGCGTTCTCCGACGCATGGGAAGCGCCTGGCGCGCCGGCCCCGCTCGACATGCCTTACCAGCAGGCGCTGACCGGCCGGCTGCTCGCGGCGGTCGAGGAGCACGAGGTCGCGCCGTTGATCTATGAAGCAGCAGGGCAGAGCGTGGCGTGGGTGCGCGAGGTCGAGCCGGTCGTTCAAATCGTGAACCGGCTCGTGCGCGAAACGCGCCAGTCGCTGGAGAACCTGCGCGGCTATCTGCCGGCATGACCGGACATGCCCGACGTAGATCGGGTGAGCACACATCTGGAGACAACATGAACCGTCGTGCCTTTGGCAAGACCGCCTTGCATACCGCGCTGATGCTGTCGGCCCCCGGCTGGTTGCCGGCGTTCGCCCGCGCCGCCACCCCGCCTGGTCCGCAGGGCTTCCCCAGCAAGCCCCTGCGCGCCGTGGTGCCGTACCCGGCCGGCGGCGTAGTGGACGTAACGCTGCGCCCGGCAATCGACCGGATGTCGCTCGACTTGCCGCAACGCGTGGTGGTTGAGAATCGCCCGGGTGCCGACGGCCGCATCGCCATCGAGTACGCCATACGGGCGCCAGCAGACGGTTACACGATCCTCGCTGTGACGCCAGTACTGGCGGTTGCGCAGACGCTCTATCCGAACTCGGGCATCCGTGTGCAGAGTTTCCGCGCGATCGGCGGCGTGGCGGCAGTACCGTCAGTGTTTGTGGTCCACGAAAGCGTGCCGGTGAAGACCCTGAAAGAGTTCACCACGTGGGCCAAGGCACGGCCGGGCGAGGTCAATGTGCCGGTGCCGGGCAACGGCAGTTCGCTGCATCTGGCGCAAGAGCTCTTTTTCGAATCCACCGGTATTCGCGTGACCAACGTTGGCTACAAGGGGCAGCCTCCAGCGGTGCCTGACCTTGCTGGCGGGCAGTTGCAGTTCGCCCTTCTGTCGCAGAATCTCGCGTTGCCGATGATTCAGGCGGGGAAGCTCCGGCCGCTCGCTGTCAACGCGATGCAACGCACTCGCTCGCTGCCCGACGTGCCGACCATCGTCGAGGCCGGCTTTCCCGACACACTCGTGCAGTCGTGGTATGGGCTAGCCGTGCACGCCAGTACGCCACAACCTATCGCCGACTACCTTGGCGCGACGCTGCAATCGGCAATGGCGACGGCCGACGTGCGTAACAGGCTGGCCGCGCTCGACGCCGAGATCCTTGCGCTCGACGCCAACCGCTTCGACGCATTGATGCGATCCGAATCCACACGCTGGGCCGCCCTGATCAAGGCTCGCCACATCAAGGCCGAAGCATGAGCACCACCACCACGGTAGGTGCGGTGTGCCGCTCGATCGCGTAGCCACCCCGTCCATCACCGTTGCAGAGGCGATAGCCCGTCTCTTACCCGCAGTCATACGGCGAGACGGCTGACGAACTGCCTGATGCTGACCAGGACGGCCCGCTGATCGCCCGCGAAAGCCCAGTGATCGGCGCCCTCGAGTTCGACATATTGCGCGTGCGCGATATGGCTGGCCAGGTGCCGCCCGGCGCCGACGCGAACAGCGCGATCGTCGTGTCGGTGGAGCACCAGAGTCGGAGAGGAAATTCGACCTAACAGATCCCTCACATCCACATCGCGCAGCGTCTCGAGCACGCCCTTGATGGCTCCCGGGCTCGACGCGGCCCGGAGCAGGCCCGCCCACCAGGCTCTCGCCATGGGATCGCCTGACAGGCTCGGCGCGAAGGTTTCGATGCCGGCGGGCCCGCCCCAGCCCGCGACCAGGTGCTGAAGCCAGGCTTCATACTGGCTAGCCTGCAGCGCGTGCGGATAGTCTGCCGTGGCGCTGCCCTTGGCCAACGAGCCAAACAGAATGAGGGCGGCGACCCGGTCGGGGTGATCAGCGGCGAATTTGATCGGAAATGCGCGTCAAACCTCGTCCTTCAGGGCGAGGAAGGATAGCGCG